>JBNKUQ010000014.1:22133-44384 GCA_050298695.1 Cellvibrionaceae bacterium | reverse complement strand
TATACCCTTTAAATGTATAATTATTCAGACTGTTGCTGTCGCCGGCCTGTACTAAAATACGATTGTTGACATCATAAATAATCGCATTAATAACTCGGGGTTGACCCATGAGTTCATTCAGTGTGGCTTGTAGACCAATAAGATTTTCATTGCTCATCGAGACTTGTAGTTGGTTTACCGCTAAGTGATTAAGTGCTTTGCCGTAGGCGTCGATAGAAGCTTTTTGTTGTTGTCCTTGTTGGTGAGTAGTAAGCCACAGGCATAGGCTGATTAGTGCTAAGCTAGATAATATCGTGAAAAAAGCCATGATATTGATATGACACCGCGACAATATACTCGACAGTTTTGTGTGGGATTGCAGAGTATTTGAAGCAATCTGGCGTGCACGCTGGAAGCGTTGATAGCAATAGGTACTTAGGGATTTTACAACAGACCGGTACATTTTTTGATTATCTCCGTAGCCGGCTATTTTAACCTAATCATTCTCGCTATAATAGCGCTGTTTCTCTTTTAGGCGCTAGGCGCGGGTATGCATCAGATTCAAAATAGCAGTGACAAAAATACTAACGACTGTTCAGGTGAAAATCAGCAAACCATTTTACTATTGAGTGTATTTGGTGTTGATCAACCAGGTATTACTTCTACAATCACTAAGATATTAGCAGGCCACAATGTTACGGTTTTAGATATTGGTCAGGCCGTTATCCATGATCATTTGAACCTAGGAATGTTGATAAAGCTGCCCTCTAACTGTGACAAGGAGCGCCTACAAGAAGATCTCATCTCTACTATTGCCGCATTGGATAATCGAGCAAAATTTGAAACGATTGATACAGAAAGTTATGAGCACTGGGTTCAGCAGCAGGGTAAGCCTCGACATATTGTTACGCTCCTAGCGAGAGAGATTACGGCGGGCCATATTGCAGCGTTAACGTCGGTTGCGGTTGAGCATGGACTTAATTTTGACCACATTACACGCTTGTCTGGTCGTATTCCCTTGGCCGCGCTCCCGGATCAAACAAAGTCATCGGTTGAGTTTTCTGCCCGAGGAACCCCTGCCAGCTTAGCTAGCTTGCGAGCAGCCTTTATGGAGTTAGCGGTTCAGCATGATATTGATATTGCGGTCCAAGAAGATACGATCTATCGCCGTAACCGTCGCTTAGTGTGTTTTGATATGGACTCTACTTTAATTGAAGCAGAGGTGATTGATGAGCTTGCTATTGAAGCCGGCGTTGGCGATCAAGTTGCTGCGATCACTGAGGCGGCAATGGCTGGAGAATTAGACTTTAATCAAAGCTTTTCAAAGCGCATGGCCCTATTAAAAGGCTTGGATGAAGCAGTTTTAGAAAAAGTGTCCCAACGATTAAAGTTGACGGAGGGGGCGGAAAAGTTATTTAAGATGTTAAAGCATCTTGGTTATAAGACCGCTATCTTGTCAGGGGGATTTGATTATTTTGCTCGTTATCTACAACAACGTTTAGGTGTTGATTATGTTTATGCAAATCAACTAGATATCGTAGAGGGAAAAGTAACCGGCCGGGTGGTAGGCCAGGTGGTAAATGGTGAGCGTAAAGCAGAGCTGCTACAAATTTTAGCGGAAAAGGAAGCGATTAGTCTTGAGCAGGTAATCGCGGTGGGTGATGGCGCAAATGACTTGCCGATGCTCAGTGTGGCTGGTTTAGGTATTGCTTTTAGAGCTAAGCCTTTAGTGAAGGCTTCTGCAAAGCAGTCTATTAGTCAGCTCGGCTTAGATGCGATTCTTTACTTGATGGGTTTGAGTGACAGAGAAATGGCAACTATGTCTCAGATATAATTTTGTCTCTAGCCCGTGCTTTCTACAGCAAATTCATAGTCCATAGCTAAGCTTGGGGGCTGAATGTAATGGCCTTGAATACAGTGCGCTCCCATTTTCCAGAGCTTGGACAATATCGCTGCATTTTCAACGAGAGGGATAATCGTCACTTTTTCCCGCTCGTGTAGAGAAGAGAGTAGCGCAGACATAATTTCCGTATTTTGTGAGCCATCTTGAATATCGGCTGTAAAAGAGCCATCAATTTTAATGTATTCAGTATCGATATGTTCAAGCAATGATAAGGGTTCTAAAGCGCAACCAAATTGGCTGATACAAAAATTGACCCCCATTGATGCCGCTTCTTCAATGAACTTGCTCGCAGCTGTTAAGTGGTGGGTAATATCTGTTTCTCTGGCTTGAAATATCAGAGAAGATGGTTCTACTTTAGACGCTTTGAAGGCAACTTGTAGCCAGGGTAGTAGTGACTCATCACAGAGGGTTTGATGGCTAATATTGACCATCAGTTGTGCGCGACCACTTTTTTTATTGTAGCTGCTAAGGTGTTTAATCACTTCTAAAATTACCCAGCGGTCAATTTTGGAGCTAATCTGCATGCTTTCAGCGGTTCTCATAAAGTGATTAGGAGAGATTTCTGCCCCATTTTCATCCAGCATGCGCAACAATACTTCATAGCGCTCGGTTTCGTCACCTCTTAAACTGATAACTGGTTGAAACAATAGCTTGAAGTCATTATTGTTTAAGGCTTTCTGCAAGCTACCGACTAAAATGGTTTTATCCCCTTCGTCTGGCTGATAAACATTTACGCCATCACCGGCAGGGCTATTGTTTTTTTGACGTAATGACTCAATGCCTTGTGTCGCCTGGTTGATAATAGATTGAGCGTCAATACTGGTTTCATTAATAAGGGCGATACCAATACTGCAAGTCAGTCGCAGCGTTTTATTTTTAACTTCAAAGAAGTGCTCGCGGATAAGATTGCAAAGTATCTCACCGGTATTGAATAATTTTTCTAGTTTGTGTTCTTCGGTCAGAATAGCAAATGAGTGATCGCCAATGCGTGCGAGAAAATCATTGCTTTCTGTGTGTTTGCGTAAAAAGTCCGCCACTGTCTTTAATACCTGGTCGGCCCCGTCAATACCCACTAGGCTTTCTACTTTTTCTTCAAATTGGTCTATGTCAATATAGAGAATACTGTGATTGGTTTCGTTTTCTGTAGCGCTATTAACGGCTTTGCTGAGTTTGTCATTGAATAGACTTTTTGTATTAAGGCCCGTAGCGATATCGGTTGTCTTGATACTTTTAAGTTCCGCTTCAAGTGCTTCGCTGTCACCAAAGTTGGCATGCAATAGCATTTGTATACAAGACTCTTCTTCAAACTCTCCTAGATGTAGCTCGCACTCCAGTTTTTTTAATTGCCCGCTAGCTGTTTTAACATGAAATGTAAGGATGTTTTCAGTTTCGCTATTCTGTTGTATGGCAAATTCTTTTAATTGATTTTTAACATGAGTTTGGTCGTCGCCGCCAATTAAATCCATAATGGGCTGGTACTCAATATCTCCTCTGGTTTCATAGCCTGCCATCTCGGCAAAGGAGTCATTATTGTAGATAATCATACCGTCTTGTATGTAGGCGATTCCATCTTTTGAGCTATCGAGTAAGTGCCGATTGCGCCTTTCCATTTCTTTAAGCTTGCGCTCTGCAAGTCTTGTAAGTTTACGTTGTTTTCTGTTTTCTAACTCTCGGTTTACAACTAGCAGCAAGTGTTGGTCATCATCTAGTTTGACTACATCGCAAGCTCCAATTTTTAGTCCATCTATAATGGAGCGATCCATTTCATCTTCATTATCGCTGAGCAAAATAAGTGGCAAATCCCGTCTGTATTGACGAATGGCTCTGATCACATGAGGGGGGGTTATACTGGCGGAGTCTGTCATCATAATCGCCAGTTCCCAGCTTTGTTCTTCCAGCATCTTATTGAGGGCATCTTCATTGCTGATATGCTGAGCACGGCACGGCTTGCCCGCATTTTGAAACATGCTGATCAGTCGCTGAGCTTCTTTCTGCGAATCGTTAATGATGAGTAAGCGGAAAGGGACAATCGCTGAGTTCATAATGATTAAATTATTAGATGTCTAGGATTAATAGCATTTGAGACACGAGTCTCTGTTTATCATACCCTTTAGGAATATTCCGCTCTACATTGGCGGCCATCAGAGTATTGTTTTATGACACACTTCACATTTTATGCGTTTGTCAAAACTGTTGGTAGCTAAATTGAGAGATTGTACCGGAACTCATCAATAAGTGGTTAAGTTTTGCCTTAGTGTATTCGTCTTCAGTTTGCAGTTGAATTTCCTGTTTGGGAGCAAAGGGTATCGTGGGCGTAATAATACTAGATAATTCATCGTTATGTTTGTTTTTCAGTAGTACCGAGCGGAAAAAGGGGGTAATCGATCCATCGTTTAGGGTTGTACTTGCTGCCGCTGCCTGAGCATGGCCGGGTAAGAACTGCACGCCAACGTAGGTGTGGCGGTTAAGTCGTTGAGCCCAGCGGATTGCCCCAACTTGCCAATTATCTGTTTCTGGCTTTTTAACTAAAATGATTTCTCCTGATTTAATTTGAGGGGGGGCTGCTTGTGACCACCTTAAACAACAGCCATGTTCGCTAATATCGGTTGCTATAGCAGAGTCTGTATGACTCTCAAGTTGGTTATCGTTTTCCTTATGTTTTGCAGAGATATTGGATTGAGAAAAGATATTTAATGCCCCAGCAATGCCAATATTACGTTGTTTGGAGACATCGGTATCCTTTATTAAATCATCAAAACTAGTGTCTCCTAGCAGTTGTTGGTGAGCAGATTTTAATCCTATACGTACTTCCATCACTATCTCAGTGGGCTGTCTAGCGGAGTTTCGTTTGTGTTGATGACACCAGCTAGTATGTAAATGAGCGAGTAATGATTGTTGTAAATAGAGAGGGATATCCTGAATGTGTGGGTTTCCTATGATAGAGCGGCTTAGTTCGATCACTTTCTTCATGTTGATTGCCAAAAGGGTAGGGGCAAGCTCTTCGTTATCCATTGAATCCTCAAAGTGCGAGCGATAACAAGGGCCTTCATCCGATGCAGTATTTATCCAATAAAGGCTTTCGGTATCTTTATCGGCTGTCGTTAAGCTAACCATGGCTGCCCACTTCTCAAGCATTAGATAAAGGTAGTGGATATCAATTTGTCGCAGTTGGTTTGTATTGCTGCATGCAAGCAATAAGGCGCGTAAATAAGCTTGTTTGGTAGAGGATTTTTTAGCTCTTTGCTGGGATTCATTGGGCATCATCTGATTTTCGAGCGCGTTTTGTTGAGCAATTTGAAAAAGCAAATGCATCTTTCTCCAGAGCATGGGAGGGCGGGGGATGTACAGTTGATAGCTTCTAAATAGAAGCTGTGCCAGACCATGGCTGGCATGGTGAATGGCTGTGCTGAGTTCTTGATGCGAGCCTTTAGAGAGTTTATCGCTCGCTAGTAATTGGCGAATGCTAATGAGGTAACCATCGCATAGGTGCCGTTGAAGTGCTTGTGCGATGGCCGCAATCTTGGTCATTTCTTCCGTTAGGCTTAAAGGTTGCCTTAGAAAGTCCTCTGCTAAGCCATCAATACATTCCTGAATATGGGGTTTTAGTAGTCCAAGTAGCTCTAGGCGTTGGCTTGCTGAGATGTTGAGGCGATTTATCTCTGGTAGCAGTTTATAAAGCACAATACTGAATTGTTTTAATTGAGTTGATGCAACCTCATTCAACCAGGCGCGCATTTGCTTCGGTTTAGTGCCACAAAAGGATAGCTTGTTAGCATCTTGTTCGGGCAGGCTAAATTCAGTTGATAAAATATGGTAATGAGATGCGTTTAACACCATTATCAAGTTAGCTCATTTTATAATTAGTTTTCATTAGTCTAGTCCAAAAAAGCCGGATGCACAGGCTCTTTGTGGTTAGAGTGCGTATCTATTGGGTATTATGTGTCTGTCAGGGTTGAATAGCGTCCAACTGAAAATATTTTGCAATGGGGTAGAGTGTTGAGTCAGTCAGATAAATTCTGGGACAGGGTTGCGGAAAAATATTCCAAAAAATCAGTGCCTGATGAAGGTAAATACCGACAGAAACTCTCTGAAACACAGGAGTTTCTGTCGACAGATATGCACATACTCGAGTTTGGGTGTGGAACGGGAACTACCGCAATTTACCATTCTCCATATGTGCGAAAAATAGATGCAATTGATGTCTCTGAAAAAATGATTGCCATTGGTCGTGAAAAGGCAGAAAAATCGGGAGTGAAAAACCTTACTTTTAGTCGAGGAACTCTTGAGGAATTTAATGCAGATTCATCCAGTCTTGATGCTGTGCTAGGGCTAAATGTAATTCATCTTGTACCTAACCGAAAAGAACTTATCACCGAGATTAGAAGAATTCTCAAGCCTGGAGGCATATTTGTCAGTAGCACTGGTTGCCTGGGCGGGTCGTATTTTCGATTTCTAAAATTATTGACTCCTCTACTAAAACTACTGAGGGTAATGCCAGAAGTATTCATTTTTAGTGAGGATGAATTGGTTGCTGAAATTAAGGATGCTGGATTTTTCATAGAAAGGCAATGGCATTATGGGCCACAAAACATAGAGGTATTCATAATAGCAATTAAAAAGTCCAAAAGCGTCAGTAGGCTGACGTAAAAATATGTGTTTTTTGGGGTGTGGTACATAAAGCTAGAAAAGATTCTAGTTCTCTATTAAAGCGGTTCGTATTAATAGTGCGCCTTCCATTCCCCATGCATTAGAAATATATCAATGCCTATTACAAGACCATCAACAACTATCTTTTGTGTTTTAAAGTTTGCTCTGTCAGGATTAATTGGATTCCAGCTAATCTCTAAAGCGATGGGGGCAGAGGTGTCTGCGGGTTTTACCTCAACCCTATTTAGATTGATGGGCTGGATATCGCTCATCTTTCATCTCTTCTAGCACATAAAGTCTGTAAATCAAGTCAGATTTGCTATTTTTCTGTAAAAAACAGCCCTTAATAATCACATTGTTAGAAAAACTATAAGCATATTCGAAAAAAGTTTTAGTAGTGATTATAGCGGTATTCCGGTCGTCTACACTTATTAAGTGTGGGGTTTTTGCTTTTTGTAAATATCATTGTTAATGGATGTAGTTCTTGGTCAGTGAAATAAGCTCCTTATTAGTTTTTAAGAAATTATGGACGTGTAGAATCGTAAAGATCCAGGAGTGCTGTTGTGTGCATCCAAAGAGACAAAGAAAAAAACTTATATTTTGATGATGTCATCAGTTTTATAGTGACATTCATTATTTTAATTTTCTGCACTACTGCTTATTCACAAAACACGTTTGATAATAATGCAGTTTATATTAATAAATATTACTCTAATTCTGGTTACAATTCCTTAGAACCCGCAGTTATTGAAATAGAAACAGATACAGACTCCTTTAATACCCAGGCAGCATATAAGTTCAATGCATTGGGTAATATCCGTTTTACTCAATCGGCAGCAAAAGTAGGTTTGCATCGATATTTGCTGGATATTAAAAATGATAGTGAGGTTGGGAGGCAACTAATATCAAGCTTAGAGAAAAAAGGTAGTGCTATTGTTTGGGAGGCGGCTCGTTTACACGCTAAAGGTGATTTAGTGTTGTCAAAAAATATTTTTGGATATATGGATAAAGATAACTACCACTCTGGAATGATGACCTTCAATCACAGTGCATTAAAGTATATTGTTATTGATATTACGCCGATTACACATGAGACGACAGAAGGAGTGTCAATAGCTCATTTAAAAAACATTATGGCGCATGAGTCTATACACGCATTATTGAATCATAGGAATTTACTGAGAGAATACCAGTATGGAAGGGTGTTACATGAACTTTTTACCGTTTTCTATACAAATCAAATACGTCACCAGCGTGATATGCCTCTGCGCCTCACGTACGGTGATCCGTCAACTAGGCAGTTTGATGAGCTAATTCGTGCTGCATTAGCCAGTAAACGCATAGATGTGATGGATCTAGTTGCTGATTTAAATCAGCGCCTTGATGAATTGCAGATGAACGAGCTTTATGAACCAAGTTCCATTGAGGACTACGGTGTGTCAAAAAACATGTTGTCTTTATTGGATGAGAATGGCTTTTTGGCAAAGCGAGATAGAGAGCCATAACATTTTCTATATCCATTCTTTTTGTTTTTAAGATGTTGTCTTGAGCTTTAATAACTAGAGCCTATAAAGACCTGCTTATAATCTTAGATAATCTTTACTATTTCGCCGTGTCATGAGATGCGTTACAAATAGGAATGAAATAACTATAACAAAAGTAATAAGTGGGGTTCTGAGATAGTATTTTTTATTCGTTATAAAAATGGTAATTATAAGTATTTTTTACTTGTATCTCTCTTTTTGGGATTGTATCTTCCTGCGTTCTATTTTGATAAATCAAAATTTATACAAATTAAAAAAATAATTTATTGCTTTATCAGGTTAGTTGTACAACAAAAAACGGTTATTTTTTTGTTAAAACGACGGGGTGAAAATTATTTTAATTTTTGTCTGCAACCAAAATAGAATATTCAAATAATATGAGAGAAGCTACTATGAAACTATTTAAAATTATTACTGCTCTATCTTTTGCAGGTTTAGCTGCGACTTCCGCTTATGCTAAAGAGCCTCAAACACAATTTGTCACTATTGGTACTGGTGGTGTTACAGGTGTTTACTATCCAACAGGTGGCGCTATTTGCCGTTTAGTGAATCAAAATCGCAAAGAGCATGGCATTCGTTGTTCGGTAGAAAGTACAGGCGGTTCTGTATATAACATTAATACAATTCGTGGTGGTGAATTGGATATGGGTGTTGCTCAATCTGATTGGCAGTATCACGCTTACAATGGTACGAGCAAGTTTAAAGATAGCGGTGCTTTTAAAGAGTTGCGTGCAGTATTTTCTGTTCATCCAGAGCCGTTTACTGTTGTAGCACGTGCCGATGCAGGTATCAAAACTTTCGCTGACCTTAAAGGTAAGCGCGTTAATATTGGTAACCCTGGTTCAGGCCAGCGTGCGACTACAGAAGTATTGTTATCAGCAATGGGTTGGACACTAAAAGATTTTTCTCTGGCCTCTGAGTTGAAAGCTTCTGAGCAATCTAAGGCTCTTTGTGATAACAAAATCGATGCAATGGTTTATGTTGTAGGTCACCCAAGTGGTTCAATCAAAGAAGCAACAACTTCATGTGATAGCGTTTTGGTTGAGGTTTCTGGCGATGCTGTTAATAAATTAGTTAAAGACAACAGCTTCTATCGTACGGCTGCAATTCCTGGTGGCATGTATACCGGTAGTGCAAATGACGTAAACACCTTTGGTGTGGGCGCTACTTTTGTATCTTCTACCAACGTGCCTGATGATGTTATCTACAACGTTGTTAAAGCTGTGTTTGAAAATTTTGATGATTTCAAAAAATTCCATCCAGCATTTGAAAACCTGAAAAAAGAAGAAATGGTTAAAGACAGTTTGTCTGCGCCTCTTCACCCTGGTGCTGCTAAGTACTACAAAGAAATTGGCTTACTTTAATTATTAGTTTGACATTTATTATGTCAATCTGATTATTTATATAAAAAGCTAAATATCGGGAAGGCCGCCTGCGTAAGCAAGCGGCCTTTTCAGTTATATGAAAACGAATTTTTCATTCTATTCGTTTTAGATTTCATGTTTATATCTCTGGGCTAAGGTCTATACTCCATAAGGTTCCTCTTCAATTATCTTGGTGATTAACTTTATGGAAACCCCTATCGATAATTATCTCAAAATATTGGCTCATAAAGACGGGTCCGATCTCTATCTTAGTACTGGTGCTCCTCCCTGTGCCAAATTTAACGGCATATTGAAACCTCTTTCTCAAACGCCCTATAAATCGGGGGATATAGAGGCGATTGCTGCAGAAATTATGGATGCCGAGCAAAGAGAAGAATTTTTGCATGAGTTGGAAATGAATTTAGCCATTTCTATTGCTGGGGTGGGGCGTTTCCGAATTAATATTTTCAAACAAAGAAATGAGGTATCGATAGTCGCTCGCAATATTAAAACTGACATTCCTAAATTTAATGATTTGGGTTTGCCGGAGGTCTTAAAAGATATCATTACCGCCAAGCGTGGTTTAGTACTTTTTGTGGGGGGGACAGGGTCGGGTAAGTCGACCTCATTGGCTGCGTTAATTGACCATCGTAATTCTACGGCTGCTGGACATATTATTACGATTGAGGACCCTGTTGAGTATGTTCATCGGCATAAGAAAAGTATTATTAATCAACGCGAAGTTGGTGTGGATACGCGCAGTTTTCAGAACGCATTGAAAAATACTTTACGGCAAGCCCCCGATGTTATTCTTATTGGTGAGATTCGTGAGCGTGCGACAATGGAGCATGCCCTAGAGTTTGCTGAAACCGGTCATCTGGCTATTTCTACTTTGCATGCAAATAATGCGAATCAGGCCTTGGAGCGCATTATTAATATGTTTCCAGAGGAAAGGCGCCCTCAATTATTATTGGGTTTGTCGCAGAATATACGTGCAATTGTATCTCAGCGCCTTATTCCTACCACAGATAATAAGCGTTGTGCCGCTGTTGAAGTGCTTTTAGGGACAAAGACGATTCAGGAGATGATACTAAAAAATCGGCTGGACGAAATTAAAGAGATAATGGAAAAGTCTGAAAATTTGGGAATGCAGACTTTTGACGGCGCTCTATTTAGATTGTATATGGATAAAACTATTTCGCTGGATGAGGCGATGGCTAATGCAGATTCGCCTAATAACCTGCGCTTGCGTATCAAGTTGGCAA
Organism: Cellvibrionaceae bacterium; assembly: GCA_050298695.1. Lineage (GTDB taxonomy): Bacteria > Pseudomonadota > Gammaproteobacteria > Pseudomonadales > Cellvibrionaceae > CANLBN01. The sequence continues at coordinate 33,682 of JBNKUQ010000014.1, read as the reverse complement.
TGGAAGGGGGGGGAGCGACTACTTCCGAAAGTGACGATGGTAGTGGTGAGGTTTCTAGTAGTTTAGGATCTAGTTTTGGAGAGCTAACCCTGGAAGAAATTGAAGAGCCAGAAGAGGAAAATGTTGAGGGTAATGGTAATCCCTTTGGTCAGCAAGGTTAAAATGAGTTAACACTTTGTGTAACTCATTTTTTGTATGATAAAAATAAAATTCTATTTGTTGTCAGTTTTGTGTTGACTAATTTTTAATTTCTATAAGCTATTAATTCTGCTTATAGTGCATCGAGAACCGAAATATACATCATTTGGATTTAGTTGCACCGAGACAGGTATTTTAGAAACGTACGCAGTTAACGCGAAACTGATAAGATGTTTTCTTGTCTCATCGACTCTTATTGCTGCGTAAGTAAGATCGCAGCCTTCTACATTAAATCCGCCTTCAATTTGTATTTGAACCACATTAGCGTGATTATTGTCATCAGGGCCGGCAAAAAGTATGCTTCGTATAACGCCGTCTGCTTGGCTATTTAGTGAGTGTAAAGATGCTACTATGGTTAGTATAAGTATAGCGGTCTTTTTCTTCATCAAACTTCAAGCTCCTCAAGAGTACGGCTGTAGGTTATGCGGATAAATATATCTGCTACTAGCTACTATACTAGATGGTATTTAATAACGTGAGGGAAGATAGCGTAATATTTATTATTTATCAAGCCGTAAGAGTGCTTCAATATATGGGTTGATTTATTCTTGATAGATATATAAAAGCTTTTATTTCAATAGGTTAAGGTATTTTAATGCACCATGAGTGTATAATTTTTTTTGGATGAAAATGAAATGACGATAGCTCTGGAAAAACAATGTTATATTGCGGAATATTCGAATAACTAAGGAGGGCATTATTATGGCAAAGATTATTTATGGTGTTTCTGGGGAGGGCTCTGGTCATTCTTCGCGTGCTAAACTGATAGCAAAGCATTTAGTAGAAAGTGGTCATGAATTAAAGTTCGTTTCTTACGATCGAGGTTATAAAAATTTATATACTGACTTCGATGTACTTGAAATTGTTGGTTTATCTATTGCCAGTAAAGATAATAAAGTCTCGATGTTAAGGACCTTGACTGAGAATGTTGGCAAGTTGCCAGATGGTACAAAAGCCTTTAATCGGCTAAGAGCAGTATTTAAAGAGTTTCAGCCGGACTGTGTTTTTACCGATTTTGAGCCATGCACCGCTTATCTTGCGGGTCATTACGATTTGCCCCTAATTAGTTTGGATAATCAGCATCGCATGCGCTATATGGATTATCAATGTCCTGAAGGTTTAAAAAAAGAAGCGCTTTTAACCGAAACTATTATTAAAGCGATGGTGCCTAAACCTTGGTATTCCTTAATTACCTCTTTCCATTTTGGTCCTTTAAATAATGATCGTAGTGCAGTATACCCACCCATTTTAAGGCCGGCAGTACTTGAGTTGACACCTCAGCAGGGGCAGCATATTTTGGTATATGCTACCTCAGGTTTTGACTCTCTATTATCATCACTAAAATCCTTCAGTCGTGAGCAATTTACCGTTTATGGTTACAATCAAGATAAAGTAGAGGGCAACCTTCATTTTAAAGAATTTAGTGAGCAGGGCTTTTTGAATGACTTGGCGAACGCTAAAGCTGTCATTGCGACGGCGGGTTTTACCTTGATCAGTGAAGCTTTGTACTTGGGTAAACCTTACTTGGCGTGTCCGATGCAAGGACAGTTTGAGCAATGTTTAAATGCTTATATGCTCAATCAGCAAAGTTTAGGTAAGGAGTGTCTCTCGCCTAGCACTGATGCTATAGCAGCTTTTCTTTATCAGCTTCCAGATTTTCTAACGACTTTGTCAAGTTATAATGGCTGTGGCAATGATGCTATCACGGAAAAAATTGATGAGCTGCTAGCTAATAATTTAGAAAAACTTAAAAGTTATCAGCGATAATATTTTTCTTATGAGATTTTATGATTAAAAAAGTGATGTTGTTTCTTGCTATAGTCGGTATTTTTGTTGCCATTTTATTTATGTCCTATTCGCTATTGTTTGCTAGCAGTAACGGTGGGCGATATTCAAATATTAAGTCTGATGAAAATGTTGTTTTTTTTCTAACCCATGCATCATTGAATGAAGAAAGCCAGGCTTGGAGGATTCCCATTCATGGCTGGATTTATGAGCCACAAAATAGTCGTTTTCGAAAAGAAGCTTTCGTTAAAATTTTGAAAGAAAAATATGGATTGGAAACAACGCCAGAATCAGAGCCTAGGTTTAACCGTTTGGTGAACTTATTAATTTCTGATAATGAACGTGGTAAGAAAATTATTATTAAGCTCGGAGAAAAAATTTATAGTTTGCCTGAGTCAGAACCTAATGGTCACTTCAAAACGATTTTAAATATACCGGTTACGGAATTAAATTTAGCCGGGCATTCCTTTGTTGATTTTAAGGCACTTACTCATGATGATGAAAAAAGAACATTTCATGGGAGAGTGATGATGGTTCCCCCTGAGGGAGAGTCCGTGATCAGTGATATTGATGATACGGTTAAATATACTTATGTCACTGACAAGAAAAAACTAATCGAATACACTTTCTTTAAAGACTTCTCAGCGGTTAATGGAATGCCTGCGCTTTATAAAAGGTGGTATGACGAGGGGAGACGTTTTCATTTTGTTTCATCTAGCCCTTGGTATTTTTATGATCCTCTCCAAGAATTTATGGAAAAGGAAGGCTTTCCGCCAGCAACCTTGTCGCTGAAATCATTTCGTTTTCGCGACAGCAGTATTATGAACTTATTCAAAAAAGGCACAGAAACAAAGCCTATTGCTATCGAAGAAATCTTAAACGCTTACCCTCGCCGTACCTTTACCTTAGTGGGTGATAGCGGTGAGCAGGACCCTGAGGTTTATGCAGATGTTGCTCTACGGTACCCCGCACAAATAAAAAATATTTATATTAGAAAGGTGCCGGGTACGAATAAAGACTTTGACAATATTTTTGCTAATATAGAGAGAGGGAAGTGGTTTGTGTTTACGGAACCGTCAGAATTATAAAATGAGAAGACGTAATTTATGAAAATAGATCGCTTAATGACGCGAAAGTTAGTCACTATTGGTTTTGATGACTCGCTCAATGAAATTAAAGGTATTTTTGAAGAAGTTTCTTTTCATCATCTATTGGTTGTTGAAAAGGGGAAACTGTTTGGCATCATTTCTGACAGGGACTTATTTAAATCTCTCAGCCCCTCATTAGGTACTGCTGCTGAAACCCAGAAAGATTTATCTACTTTAAGTAAGAAGGCTCATCAAATTATGACGCGCAAGCCCATCACCTTGCAGGCGCATAATACAGCTTATGAGGCGATTGATATATTTATTAAAAAATCCATTTCTTGTATCCCTATTGTCGATGAAGATAACCAACCCGTGGGGATTTTGAGTTGGCGTGATATTCTTAAAGCGCTAGCGGCTAAGCATCATCAAGAATAATTTCCCTTGTGCTATGCGCAGGCGATAATATCATTGGCGGGTGTTTTGGCTCTCTTCCCAGGTATCTCCTTGACCAGTTTAGGGACAAGATAGCCCGGCATGCAGGCCGATAACTCGTCATGTAAGGCTTTTGCCTCTGCTAGCGGAACATCAAAATGTCCCGCTCCGGCCACAGGGTCGAAGAGGTGTAGGTAGTAGGGCATTACACCACTGGCAAACAAATCATCACTTAATATTTTAAGCGTTTCAACAGAGTCATTGATTCCTCTTAATAGAACAGCCTGGTTGAGTAGAGTAAGCCCCACACTTCTTAAGCGATGGATAGATTGTCGAAGGGCGTCATCAATTTCTCGGGGGTGGTTAATGTGTAAGACAAAGATGGTTTGCAATCGCGGTTGCTGTAGCCACTGCAGGCACTCCTGGGTAATCCGGTCCGGGATAACAACCGGTAGGCGGCTATGGATGCGCAAGCGTTTAATGTGTGGAATCGAGGCAATTTGCTGGGTTAGCCAGCTTAGCTGGCGATCACTGGAGGCTAAGGGATCTCCTCCCGAATAAATGACTTCCTCAATCGTGGTGTCAGCTCGCAACTGCTCGATGAGTTGCAGCCATTGGTTCCGATTCAAGCGATTTTCTGCATAGGGAAAGTGCCGCCGAAAACAATAGCGGCAGTTAATTGCGCAGTGCCCATTAACCAGCAATAGAACTCTCCCCTGGTATTTTTGGATTAATCCCGCCTGCTGGCTCTGCTGTTCTTCTAAAGGGTCTATGACGTAAGCATTATTAGTAACCAATTCCTGTTTAATTGGCAGTACCTGCATCAACAAGGGGTCATCCAGCTTTTTATTTTGCATGCGCTCTACAAAGGCGTGAGGCACTTTTAGTGTAAAGTGTCGGCTTGCTTGTTGAGCGGCTTTTCTCAGTTGCGAGTCCTGAATGTCCAGGAGATCTAGTAGTTCAATAGGGTCGCAAATAGCGTTTTGTAGCTGCTCTTGCCAGCTTAATGTGGATTTGCTCTGCCAAGACGGCTCAGTTCGAGGTATCATTGCGCTTTTTTACCATCTAAACAAATAGCTAAATTATTGAGGAAAACATGGCGAACTATTCTACCAATGAATTGCGAAGTGGCCTAAAGGTATTATTGGATAATGAGCCTTGTGCCATTCTTGATAATGAATTCGTTAAGCCTGGTAAAGGGCAAGCGTTTAATCGTGTAAAGCTACGTAACCTAAATACAGGGCGGGTTTGGGAGCGTACCTTTAAATCAGGCGAGTCACTTGAGTCTGCTGATGTTATGGATCGCGACCTTGAGTATCTTTATTCCGATGGTGAGTTTTGGCACTTTATGGAGCCCCAAACTTTTGAGCAATATCAAGCGGATGCAAAGGCGGTAGGTGATACGGTTAAGTGGTTAAAGGAGCAAGAAATTTATATGGTCACTCTTTACAACAATTCTCCTTTATTGGTAACACCTCCTAATCATATTGAGTTAGAGATTACTGAAACTGACCCTGGACTCAAGGGCGATACCGCTCAGGGCGGCACTAAACCTGCGACCTTATCAACGGGTGCTGTGGTGAAAGTGCCACTATTCTTGTCGGAAGGTGAAGTGGTTCGGGTCGATACCCGCACGGGTGAATACTTAAGCCGCGGTAAAGAATAAGTTTGAGGGGTATTGAGTTGCCGCATTCGCTACCATGGCAGCCCAGTGCCAGTCTCGATACTCTCCGGTTTCGGGCCGCTTGCTACAAAAAGCTTCGCGATTTCTTTTGTCAGCGTGATGTTTTAGAGGTGGAAACGCCTCTGTTAAGTGAAGCGGCAACTGTAGACCCGCATATCGAGAGTCTTAGCACAGAAGTGTTGGGTGCCAAGCAATATTTGCAAACCTCACCAGAGTTTTATTTAAAGCGTTTGCTAGCCGCAGGCAGCGGCGATATTTATAGTCTCGGAAAAGTTTTTCGTCAGGGAGAGAAAGGACGGCGCCACCACCCAGAATTTACCCTATTGGAATGGTACCGTGTAGGTTGGGATGAGCAACAACTCATTGATGAAGTTATCGCTCTGATTCATATTTTTCTACCTGAAGTCATCGTTACGCGTTATAGCTATCGTCAATGCTTTTTGAATGTCTTGAGCATTGATCCCCATAGTGCTGACCTATCCACTATTAAAAAGTTAACAAGAGATAAAATAGATATCGAATTTGATTCGCCATCGGTTTCCGACTGGTGTGATATTTTGATGACCCATTGCATTGAGCCTGCTTTGCCTAAAGGTTTGGTTGTTATTGACGATTATCCCAAAGAGCAGGCTGCCTTAGCTCAATTGGGGCAGAATGATCAAGGACAAACCGTTGCGCGTCGCTTCGAGGCTTATCTTAATGGAATAGAACTGGCTAACGGTTACTATGAGTTGACGGATGCTTATGAACAAGAACAACGGTTTTGTGTGGATCAACGCTATCGAAAAAATAATAATCTACCAATCTATCCCTACGATAGAAAGCTAGTTGCTGCGCTCGAAAATGGTATGCCCGCTTGCTCGGGGGTGGCACTAGGTCTCGATCGTTTGCTGATGATCTTGTGTAATAGTCGTGATATTGGAGAGGTTATTAGTTTCGGTTAGTCTTGATAGATTATATTTTAAAAGGCGTGTTATTCATTGGTCATCTTTAGTTGCGTCATGTTTTTGTTGATGATAATTTTTATGCTGCCAAATATATGGTCTGGAATAGCAACCATCAGTTTTTTATACACTGTAATTGCAGTGCCTATATATCTATTTAAGTCATTTAAATTTTATAAAAATGCTTGTAAGTCAACAGTGATAAAATACTTAGTTTATATCCATCCTCCACTAGTCGTCATTTCGTCGGTCTGCGTTATATTATTTTATCGGAAAAATTGGCTGGGAGTGTCAACGCTATGTCAAGCTTCAAGGTTGGTAATTTCCAGGTTTAATCATATTAGCTGGCTGTAATACTTCTCGTAACTTTTTTTCATCCATTAATTTTTCTTCCAATATTAAATCTAAAATGCTGCTGTTAGTTTCTAATGATTTTTTTGCAATTCGTGTTGCGTTTTCATAACCTAGGTGTGGTGAAACGGCGGTGATAATCCCAATGCTATTATTGACCATCTCTCGACAATGCTCTTCATTAGCAGTAATGCCAATAATACAGCGGTTTTCTAACATGCCCATGGCTTTTGTGAGTAGGTGAATAGACTCTAACGTTTTGTATGCAATAAGAGGTTCCATTGCATTGAGCTGCAGTTGTCCAGCTTCTGCAGCAAAAGTGATTGCCGTATCATTTCCTATGACTTGGTAGGCTACTTGATTGACTGCTTCGGGAATGACGGGATTCACTTTTCCCGGCATAATAGAGCTGCCTAATTGTTGCGGAGGAAGGTTGATTTCTGATAAGCCACAGCGTGGCCCCATACTTAACAATCGTAAGTCATTAGAAATTTTTGAAAGCTTAACGGCTAAGCGTTTCAGTATGCCGGAAAATAAAACAAAGGCACCCATATCGGAGCTAGCTTCTACTAGGTCGCTGGACAATTCAAATTTTATCCCACTGATTTCGCTTAAGTAGTTTACTGCCAGTGGTGCGTATTCTGCCGATGTATTGATGCCGGTACCAATAGCCGTTCCACCTAGGTTAATTTCTGTTAAGAGTTTGGATAAATCCCCTATGCGCTGAATATCTTCTGTTAGTGTGCTCGCAAACGATTGAAATTCTTGTCCTAACGTCATGGGAACGGCGTCTTGTAATTGGGTGCGTCCCATTTTTATCACATTGGTAAACTCAAGTGATTTAGCGATAAAAGCATCTTTTAATGAATAAAGTGCTGCGACTAGGTCTTGATGTATCAGTAATATCGCGAGTCGTATAGCGGTAGGATAAACGTCATTGGTCGATTGAGATTGATTAACATCGTTATTTGGGTGCAAGACTTTATAGTTTCCCTTGGCTTCTCCCATTAACTCTAAGCCAATATTGGCAATGACTTCATTAGCATTCATGTTGGTTGATGTGCCAGCGCCGCCTTGAATCATGTCGACAATAAAATTTTCATGAAATTCTCCCAGTAAGATTCTTTCAACCGCTTGTTGAATGATCGTTGTTTTTTGATCTGAGAGTTGTCCGAGTTGATTGTTCGCTTTGGCACAAGCTAGTTTCACCATGCTTAGTGCATTAACAAATTCTGGGAAGTGATTAATGCCTATGCCGGAAAGGTCAAAGTTTTCTCTGGCACGTTGTGTTTGAGCGCCGTAATATGCCATGGCATTGATGTTAACCTCCCCCAGGGAATCGGTTTCAATCCTAAGGTTTGTTTCAGAGGCGCTCTCTTTAGAAACTTGAGTGTTAAGGGACATGAGTATTTTTCTCGGCTAAATAAAAGAGTGCTCATCATAAAAGATTTGATCTTTTTAGAGCCAATACTATATTTTAGCCATCTCATGCATTTTTTGCATGAGGGGGTGTCGGTGGTCTCAATAAAATTTAGGGGGTGCTAATGGATATCGAGTGGATGATGGATTTTTTAGAATTGGCGGCAACAAAAAGTTTTACGCAAGCTGCGAAAAATCGTTATGTGAGTCAGCCTGCGTTTAGTCGAAGAATTTTGGCCCTTGAACAGTGGGTGGGGGTGACCTTAATTGACCGATCGGTGCATCCTTTTGTTATTACCCGGGAAGGTGAGCATTTTCGTAAAGTAACGCAAGGAGTGGTTAAGACGATTTATCGTACCTTAGATGAGTGTCGACAGAGTCAACGGGGGCATAAAGATTTTATTAAATTTACTGCCTTACATACCTTGGCTATTAACTATTTTGCTGAATGGATTGCCGATATTCAAAGTGATTATGGGTCTGTACGTACGACTATGCACGCGAATAATGTCTATGATTGCGTCGAACTACTGCAATCTCGGCGAGCAGAGTTTATGTTGTCTTATTCGACCCCTACGATTCCCTCTTTGTTAAATGCATCTGACTTTTTATCGTGTAAATTAAAAGGGGATGAATTAATTCTTGTGAGTGCGGCCGATGTGAGAGGTAAGCCTTTATTTAAAATAAATAGCAAGAAGCCTTTGGATTATTTGGCTTATACCTCTGACTGCTTAATGGGGAAAATGACGGAGAGAATGATAGAGACAGAATGTGCTGAGCGGCCCTTTAATTGTGTCTATGAAAATGATGTAGCCGAATCCATTAAGGCGATGGCGATAAAGGGAATCGGTGTGGCTTGGTTACCACATATTTGTATTAAGTCAGAAATTGAGCGAGGGGAATTGATTCGCATTGGCGGTAAAAAGTATGCGATGGATCTGGATATTATGCTCTTCCGCGCCGCGCAAACGCTTTCTGATGAAGCGGAAGCGTTATGGCGGTATTTAAATCCAGGTGAGGTGCCCTTAATTAAATAGGCGCTTAGGTTTTATCCTGCTTGCAGCGCAAGTCTTGGTACATATCCAGTGCCGGTTGTGCTCCGACGGCATCACCAATAATTTTTGCCGGTACGCCGGCAATCACTTTGTGTGCCGGTACACTTTTAAGTACTACGCTACCCGCACTGACGTGAACGCCTTCGCCAATTTCAATATTGCCCAAAATTTTTGAGCCTGGGCTAATTAATACGCCTTGTCGAATTTTAGGGTGGCGATCGCCACTTTCTTTTCCGGTTCCGCCTAGCGTTACGGATTGCATAATCGATACATTATCTTCCACAACGGCGGTTTCACCGATCACAATACCGGTGCCATGATCGAGCATAATGCCTTTGCCAAGTTTGGCGGCTGGGTGGATATCCACGCTAAAGGCAGTTGAAATATGATTTTGCAAAAATAACGCAAGTGGACGACGGTCATTTTCCCATAGCCAGTGGGCGACGCGATAAGCCTGTAAGGCATGAAAGCCTTTATAGAACAATAATGGTGTCGATAGGCAGTCGCAGGCGGAGTCGCGATCATAGGTGGCGACAATATCGGCACGCATGGCTTCGCTGATCCAGCAAGATTCTGTAATGGCTTCTTCAATCATTTCTCTGATAAGCAGAGCAGAAGCAGCAGGGCTATCGAGTTTGTTGGCAAGATGAAAGCTCAAGGCATCTTCTAAGGAGTGGTGGTTGAGCACGGTTGCGTGTAAAAAACTGGCGAGTACAGGCTCTTGTTCCGCATGTTCGGCCGTTGTTTTTCGAATCACATCCCAAACGGGATCTTGGCTATTCTGGTTGGATAAGTTCATGCGCTATCACAATTGAGGTTTAAAGCCATTGTAAAACAGGTTCCTGTAGTGTTGCCAGCTGTTCTCTTAAGGAAAGAATGTGCTCTGCCCAGTAGCGTTCTGTGTTGAACCATGGAAAGTTGTGGGGAAAGGCGGGGTCTTGCCAGCGCTTTGCTAACCAGGCAGCGTAGTGTAGCAAGCGCATAGCTCTTAATGGCTCGATTAATTGTAATTCGCAGGGGTCGAATTCGCAAAACTCAGTATAACCTTCGAGTATATCGGCCAGTTGTAAACATCGTTGCTGATAGTCTCCTGACAACAGCATCCACAAATCCTGAATCGCAGGACCATTGCGAGCATCATCAAAATCGACGAAGTGAGCATGGTCGTCGCGCCATAAAATATTACCTGGATGACAATCGCCATGTAAGCGAATGACTTGATAGGCGTTGGAGGCAAAAACCGTTTCGATATGTTGAATAAGATCCGCAGTTAAGGTGCTATAAGCCGGAATAAGATCTTGTGGGATAAATTTATGTTCGAGCAAGTATTCGCGACTATCAATTGCATAGCTGGAGATATCGATATTTGGACGATATTGAAAAGTCGTGGTTTTGCCAACACTGTGAATGCGGCCAATAAATCGACCAATCACTTCTAAATGATTGCCATTATCCAATTCGGGTGCTTGGCCACCGTATCGAGGATAAAGAGCAAAACGGTAGCCTTCATGTTCCATCAGTGTGCTGTTCTTAAATGCGAGTGGGGGAACAACGGGGATGTCTAGATCAAATAATGTTTGAGTAAATTCATGTTCTTCCAGGATTTGTTCGTCACTCCAACGATGAGGTCGGTAAAATTTAGCAATTAAAGGAATGCCTTGGGTATTAATGGGTGAGTCAACTTCTATGCCGACCTGGTAGACGCGATTTTCATAGCTGTTTAGCGGCAAAATCCGTGAATCACTCCAGTACCCCATGCTTTCTACGACATTAATAACGACATCTGGTGTTAAGTGGCTGTAGTCATTGTGGTAGTGCTTATCGTTAGTTTGCATCTTGGTTTTCAGCTCCATATTTACAAGTTTTTTGCTTGTTCTAAAAAGTGGTGTGAGGGGCCAGGTATGGGCCTTATATTCCGCCTCGTTGAGATGCAGTGTTGATTAAAAACCGCAAAGGTATGGTTTAAAAGTTCAGCATTATCTACCTCGTTGTAGTGTTTTAAAACCCAGGCCGCAGCTTGGGCGGTAGAAAGTTGGTGGCTTTCAGGTGCCTTCCGCAGGTATTGTTGTTCATGTTGAGAGGTGGATTCAGAAGTAATTGATAAACGCTTTTGGTCTTTTAACCAATGGCTTAAGTTTGCCATGCGAGAGGCTTGTTTCCAGGTGCCATCTAGCAAAATTACTGTGAGTGGTCGGTCGGGTTGTTGTGATGGTCTGTCTGCTAGGTTTGTTGTTTGATTCTCGGGGAACAGTAGTACGATCTGTCGTCTCTCATCGCTAAGCTCCGCCAGCAAGTTAGCATCTGGCTCCGTGCGGGACCATAAGTAAACGGAGCAGGATTCGGGAAATAAGCCTGCAACTAGGTGGCCTGTATTCGTTGTTTTGTACAGCTCTTTGCGGTGCACGAGCAAGATAAAGCGAATACTGCTACAGCGTGTGAGTTGCCATGGACATAAGCAGGCGAACTCAGCCAATAGAAACTAGTTCTGCTTCAGTAGCCTACTGATAATACTTTGTGCGCAATAGGAATGCCTTGTCTGTGATGATCGTTGATTTTATCTCAGCAAATTCTAATGGTAGGGCGAGGAGTATAC
>JBNKUQ010000014.1:0-22123 GCA_050298695.1 Cellvibrionaceae bacterium | reverse complement strand
CGAGTACAAATAGTTTGGGCGTTGGCTCTGAGTTGGTCAAAAGGGTTACGCATGGGGATTGTTATGGATATCGCTCAATGAATCAGTATTTGGCAAGCCTGATGCCAGAGCTTTTTCATCGCTGGCACGAGTATAGATGCTGTCTATACTATCAGAATGCCTAAACTATTCGTGTATTGTTTTAGCAGGCCGTTGAAAAACTATTTGCGTTGCCATTGCAAGGTAAAAATTGGCTCAAAAATGCTTATCTACTGCAATAAACTCCGCTTTTTCGCCAACTTTTACCTTGCACTAGTTGCCTCAATAAGGTTTTTCAACAGCCTGCTGGATGCTAAATCCATCTTTTAAGCCAATTTAGGATAATAGCATGCGCCTTATTCCTACCTTTTCGCTAATGTTTTTTTTCTTTGCACCTTGGTCTTGGGCTGACAAACCTCCAATTGTCATTGGGCTTAATGCCGATATGTCTGCAGTGGCAGCGGAGGGTGGTGAAGCTATTCGGCGTGGCGCTCAAATAGCGATTGATGAAATCAACGAGAGCGGTGGTTTATTAGGAAGGCGGCTGGCTCTTGAGGTTCGCGATCATCGAGGAAATCCTGCCCGAGGTTTATCTAATATTAAAAAATTTGCAAGGGATGAGAATGTGGTGGCTGTATTGGGTGGGGTTCATACGCCTGTTGTGTTGCATGAGTTAGAAGAGGTCCATAAGCAGGGCATTGTTTATTTAATTCCTTGGGCTGCAGGTACGCCCATTGTCGACAATGGTTTTCAGCCTAACTATGTTTTTCGTTTATCCGTTAGAGATCAGCATGCGGGTACTGTTTTGCTCCAAGCGGTAAAAGCTCGGCGATTGAATCATGTGGGCTTGCTTTTAGAGCGTACTGGATGGGGGCGCTCTAATGATAAATCCATGAATGCGGCGGCTGAAACTCTGGGTGTGTCAGTGGTGGCAACCGAGTGGCTTAATTGGAGCGAGGGCTCAATGTCATCCCAGATTAAGCATCTAATTGATGCGGGTGCGCAAGCCATATTACTTGTTGCCAATGCGCCCGAGGGAGCAATAGTGGTAAAAAATATGATTGAGCAAGAAAATGATAGGCGTGTTCCCATCTTTTCGCATTGGGGAATTAGTGGTGGTGCTTTTGTAAAAGCGGTAGGTGTTGAAAGTTTAAAAGAAGTAGATCTAAGTGTATTGCAGACCTACTCATTTTTAGCGCCAAGCGACCAAGGACGTATGCAAAGTTTGTTGCAGGCCTACAACACCCGTTTCCAGGAAACAGTAACGCCGGAGACTATCCCTGCAGCCGCAGGTGTTGTTCACGCTTATGATTTGGTAAAAATGTTGGCCTTGGCGGTAGAGAATAGTCAGTCTATAAAGAGAGCCGAAGTGCGAAATGCGTTGGAAAAAATTGAGCAATATGATGGTGTGTTTAAGTCGTTTAGCAAACCTTTTTCCCTGGATAAACATGATGTGTTAACTCTGTCTGATTACAGAATTTCGCGCTACAACCACCGTGGTTATTTAATCCCTGTAAATTAAGAGAGCGGTCGATATGAAAAGAATAAATAAAATATAGGTCGGTTCGTGAATCGTCAAAATATTGAATATTATATCGCTTCGCGTATTTTTCCATGGTTATTCTTGGTGGTGGCCATTATTGCGATGATATTAGTCATTGTAGCAAAGCAAGTGGTTGATCATCAGTTGGAAGAAGTGCATACAGCTAAGATAGAAAATTTTCATAAAAATTATAATAGAAATATTAACATTATTCGTCATCAAGCAAAAAATATTGCTCGCAATGATCTTATTATTAATAGTTTGATCGACCCTGAAGGCCGTGAAAATTATATTCCCTTATTCTTACGCTCTTTTGCTTTCTCAGGTGTTGATGTCGCTCATATAGCTATTGTTAATTTTGCTGGAGAGATTGTGACAAGCAATGAATTGCCTGCTCCTCGTTTGGATATCTCTAAAGATAAATGGCATCGTCGAGTGCTTGAGGAGGGTATGTCTTATATGGCGATGAACAGGAGAGGAATGTTTGTCGTGGAACCCATTATCTTTGCCAGTAGTGCAGAAGGTGCAGTAGTAGTGAAGATAGCTATTGCGCAACTGCAGAATATTTTTGGTTATGCGGCGAGTGAAGATTTATTGTTTGTGACGGATGAGGATGGTGTTGTTATTTTTTCTTCGAATACCGAGTATTCCCCTTTGTTTGAAAAGATCAATGAAGAAAATATACTTGGAATGTATTCATTGCATAGAAAAATGGATAATGGTTTTCAGGTGGTTTCCATGGAATCTAATCGTGATGCTTATGGAAGGATATATTTTTTTGTGGTGTTTATTGTATTTTCAGTTGCAACAATTTTTTTAGGTTTTGTTTTGGTTGTATTCATGTCTTCGAGACTTTTGTCAAATATTATGAATGAGTTTATGTCTAACTTGAAAAAAATTAAGCTCGGTGCAGGTGTTTTAAATGAAGATGTTAGCGTTTCGTATCCAGAAGAATTTTTAAAAATTAGCAGGGAGTTTTTATCGTTATCTAAAGATTTACATAATAATAAAAAAATAAAACAAAATATTCAAAGTATATTGAATTCATTGAATGAATACTTGATAGTTTTTGATAGGCAGAAAAATGTTAAATTAACCAACAATAATTTCGAGCAAATTGGTGAAGTATTAGGATGTGTTGATAAAAATGCTTTTGATAAAATAATTCCGGACTATATGAAAGATAAAGCACTTGATATGGAGGTTCATTTGGATGATTTTGAAGTAAGCTATGACCTAAATTTTGGTGATCACTTTCGCCGATATAAAACGACTTATATTATTCGGTGGTCAAGAAGCTTATATCACTCTGAAAAAGGAGAGTTAGAAGGTGTTATTTTTGTTGGAACAAATATTACTCATTCTAAGCAAATAGAGAAAGATTTGTACCTAAAAAATATAGCGATTGAGGAGGCGAGCAATGGTATTGTAATAGCAGATGTTAGTAAGCCATATGTCCCATTAGTTTATGCAAACAAAGCATTTCTTGATATGACGGGATATTCGTTAGATGAGGTTATTGGTAAAAATTGTCGTTATTTGCAAGGGGAGAATACAGATAAGAATGCAATTGCTCGCATTCGACATGCAGTTAAAAATAGAAAACGTATTGTTGAAACGATTAAAAATTACAGAAAAGATGGCGCTGAATTTTATAACCAGCTAATACTAACGCCAATAAAATATGACAGTGATGAAGTGACTCATATATTAGGTGTGCAAATGGATGTCACTGAAAAAGTTAGGGTTAATGAAGACTTGCTTGAAGCTAAAGAAAAAGCTGAGGAATCGGCCAAGCTAAAATCAGAGTTTTTGGCAAGTATGAGTCATGAGATTAGAACACCGATGAATGGTGTTATCGGTATGCTTGGATTGTTGCAGCGAACAAAATTAACGGATCAACAAAAACATTATGCTGAGCTTGCTAATAATAGTGCGAGTTCTTTGTTGCGGTTGATTAATGATATTCTCGATTTTTCAAAAATTGAAGCGGGTAAATTAGAGTTAGAGTTAATTGAATTTAATATTATGGATATGTTTAGTGATACTATTGATGCTCTGGCGCAAAGGGCAAATGAAAAAAATATCGCTTTAGTTTTAGATGTGAAAGATATTGAAGTTCCTGTTGTTAAAGGTGATCCAGGACGTATTCGTCAGGTGTTGACGAACCTTATTGGTAATGCAATAAAGTTTACTCAGAATGGTAGTATTGTTATTAGAGCAAATATTGCCGATATAGAAAATGGTGTAAGAACCTTATCTTGTTCCGTTAGTGATACAGGTATTGGTATACCGGAAGAAAAGGTTAAAACGCTTTTTGATTCTTTTTCGCAGGTTGACGCATCTACAACGAGAAAGTTTGGCGGTACGGGATTGGGTTTAGCTATTGTTAAGCAGTTGTGTGAATTAATGGGGGGGGATGTTTCCGTAGATAGCCAGCTCGGAGTGGGGAGTGCTTTTACATTCAATGTTAGACTTTTGTCTGCGTCCTCTTCTTTAGTTGATATTCCCGATTGTGTTTCTGATAAAAAAATTATTTTTGTTGTAAGTGTTAATAATATTATCCGTGAAGCCATGTGTTCCCAGTTAAGTAAATGGGGATTTAGTGTTACTGAAGATGAAGATATTACTGCGTTATTGGAAAAAACAAGTACTCTTGGTGATGACGGTTTTTCGATGGCAATAATATCGGAGCGAATATTGAGCGAATATAACGGAGATTTAGTAAGATCGATCCGTAATGATCAGCGATTTAGTCAAATGCATGTGGTTGTCATGTTGGATACTGATCAAAGTTACGATGAAAATTATTATTCTTCATTAGGTTTTTCCGCAGTATTTTCTAAGCCTGTTACACCTAAAAAATTACGTTCAATATTGCAGGTATTGAATCACGAAATTGATGAAAAAGTGATGGCAGTCGATCAGTTAATAGAGAGTGAAACCACCTTGCCTGTCATATCTAAAGCGGATGCGAGAATATTACTTGTGGAAGATAATGTAGTTAATCAGCAGGTGGCTTTGGGGGTGTTGGAAGCTCTAGGCTATAGTGCCGATCTCGCGAACAATGGTATCGAAGCCGTTGTAGCTCTCTCTAGTGCGCCGGAAGATGCGCGATACGATTTAATTCTAATGGACTGCCAAATGCCGGAAATGGACGGTTATGATGCAGCTCGTGCTATTCGAGCAGGTAAAGCACCTAATCCAGATATTCCTATCGTCGCCATGACAGCTAATGCCATGAAAGGGGATAAAGAAAAGTGCTTAAATGCAGGGATGAATGATTATCTGAGTAAACCGATTGATCCTGGAAAGTTATTGGCGGCTTTACATCGTTGGTTGGGTGATAAGCAGAATGTAGAAACAACTAATTCTAGCCAATCTACAGCCAGTGAGGCAGATGATAATGACATTTGGGATCAAGAGGGTTTTATGAGGCGCGTGTTAAATAACAATACAATTGCTAATAAGGTTATCGATTTATTTAAAACAGATACTCCCAAGACTATTGAACAATTAGAAGTCGCAATTAATCAAAATGAAGTAGAAAAAGTGGGGATGATCGCTCATAAGTTAAAAGGGTCGGTTGCTAATTTGGGTGGCATAGCGTTAGCAGTGCTTGCCCAAAGGATAGAAAAAGCAGGAAAAAATAATGATATAGAAGAAATTAAAGAATTGTGGCCCAATCTCAAGCCTCAATTTGATCGTTTGGTTTTACTAATCGAGCGTCGTCACCAATCTTAGTTTTTCCTGTGTTCTAACGGTCTACTAATAAAACACGATCTATAAATTTTTTCATTAAGCTATTTGAGTCTGGTGTTTCCTGTGCATTATTTATCACATGATTAAGTTGCTGATCATCTTTTGTATATTTTTCTTTGTAAATTGTTAGTCGTTCAATAAGAATATTTTTGTCAACTTCTGGATGAAATTGAAATGCCCAAAATGGTTTATTTTTTATTTTGAAGGCGTGAATGCAGTGGCTAGTATAAGCTAATGCTTCGCATTTATCGGGTATAGATAAAGCTTTTTCTTGATGTACGGATACCGCTAAAAAGTGTTTAGGAGTATCCTGAAATAATATATCTGCTCTTGCAGGTTCTGTTAATTGGATAGGAATAACGCCCATCTCATAATCTATTGTGTCACGAATAATCGAACCACCTAATGCCATAACCGCTAATTGAAAACCGAAGCAAGAGGCAAATACGGGTATATTCTTATCAACACAGTGCAATAATAGTGCTTGGCTAGGTTTAAGAAATGAGTAAGTGTCGGGTTCTAGCACAGAGGCTTCACTTGCGCCACCAACAAAAAGCGCATCGTAGCCATCGATAATATTAGTTGAAAACTGCGATTCGTCAAAAACATTTAAAACATCAAATTGTTGAATACTTAGGTCTGCATAGCGGGCAAAACTGGCCAGTTCTTCTTGGCGAACACGTACTTCATCGCGAATTTGTAAGAGCAGTATTTTTAAGTCAGCGCGTTTTTTCATGTCGATACTGTTGGATGCGTGCGATTAATTGCTCGTGCTTTGCCAATCTTTCACGTACTGGGTCGGGTGTCGAATTAACAGCCTTAATTGCTTCGATATAGGCTTTGGGGAATTGATGAAATTGAGCGCCCAATAAAATGAGTTGTCGGTACCAGCAGTAAGGTTTTAATGTGTCATCAATATAATCTTCTATGGCACGATACCAGAATACTTTGCGTTCGACCCCTTCTACGACTAAATTTTGCGATGTGGTCTCATAGCCTTCTCCTTCAAATTCATCCAGTAGTGGTTTGTGTGCATTGTTCATTCGATAAATTGCAACAAACGTTGTGTCGTTAGGATTGTTGGTGAGTATCATATTTCCTTTGCCAGAACCGTCGGTGAGGGAATGTTTGTGAAAATGTAAGCGATAACCATTGAGGCTTTGCGTTTCAATAAATTCGCAAGAGGAAATGCGCTCTAGTAAGCGTAGGGGATGTAGATTAGAACCATAGGCGAGGTAGTAGTAATTACTCATAGCATTGATATCGCTATATTTGTTTATATTAGTAAGTTTAATCTACTTTGAGTTTGTAACAAGTAGACATTGAGAACATGTTGTCTTTATTAGTTAAAAATAAGCAGTAATGCTGAAATAATAGTAGTGCAAAGTTGAAAATGTTTGCATAAAGTCTAATATTAAAATACAATAAACGACTGTTTGTTTTTTAGTCAGTTATGTTTGGCGTGATGTTTAGATAAGATAAAAAAGATAAAAGTAATGCTCAATAATATAGCTGGCCTTTGTAATTAGCTATAAATGGCTAGATAACCGTGGAATAAAAAATAACTACTAGGAGTTAATTGTTTAATGAAAACACCTTCAGAAAAGAATTATGTAGTCGCTGTTTGTCTGTCTGCTATATTTGGTATTTTAGGTATTCATCATTTTTATTTAGGGCGCTACATTGAAGGTGTTTTTGACTTATCATTAGTTATTATTTCGTTTTACCTTTATATCAACGGCATGTTGGGTTGGGCGGTGCTTGTTTTTATTATTGATACCTTACATACCTTTATTATCACCATATTACTTTTAACCGGCTCATTTAAAGATGGTAAAGGCCATTATATTTGCTATCCGGGCCAAAAACTTAACTAGGAGAAAATCTATGTCAGATATTAGTGAAAAAGGCTTTGTGCCAACGTTGTTGTTATGCTTCTTTCTTGGTGGCCTTGGTGTTCACCGCTTTTATGTTGGCAAAGTAGGAACAGGTATTTTAATGTTGCTTACGCTGGGTGGTTTGGGCATTTGGACTCTGATCGATTTTATTGTTATTGCTTGTGGTAACTTTAAAGATGGTCAAGACTTACCTATTAAATCTCAGTAGTTGTTGCTTTTCGATAGCTTGATACTTTATCCAGGTCTCAGCTGAATAAAATAGACAGTAAAATTATCGTTATTTTATTGTCTATTCTTTTATAATTTTATTTCCAGTTTTACAAACGTTCTTGAATATCATCGGGTAAAGGTGTTGTCGTTTGCTCCGATAGCTCTAAGTCGTTTACGTGATTTGCTAAATAATCAATACGATCTTTTGTATCGGGATGGCTTGATAGCCATTTCAATACCTCTTCCTCTTCGCTTTCGATGTGCTCGACAATATAACGAAAAAAACTATCGTAACCCGCTACGTGGCCGTAGTGAGTATCGAGACCTTTAAGTGCTGCTAAATCGGCATTTTTTTCTTGTTCGCGGCTAAAGAAAGATGAGCCAAGTTCACCACTTAAACTCACTAAGTCAATGCCACCCGAATAATCATTCGTAATAAAACCATAGAGCATCTGAATGGCCAATCCCCGCCCCATTGCGGCGATAGGGTCACGATGCTTTATGTGTGCCAATTCGTGAGCCACCACCATTGCTAAGCTATTTTCATCGGGCATGACCTCAAGTAGACCGCGAAAAACAAAGATGTGGCCGCCCAGAGTTGCAAATGCATTGACCTCTCCAGAATCTATGTAGTGAACATCGATAATAAAATCTTCCGGTATGGCTAATGCGGGTTGTAATTTTGCAACTAAGTCTTCGAGATAGCGGTCGATGTAATCATTGTCTTCATTGTTTTGCTTGGGATACCACTTTTGGATAGCTTGTTCATAGGGGCGGACAAAGCGTTTTTCGGCAGAGAAGGGAATATACGTTGCCAAGCTCTGTGCGTAGATAATGATAGTGGCGACGATAGCAATGACTATTACGAAGAAAAAAATGAGGCCATAGACCATTTTTTTCAGGCTGACATCGGTATTTTCGGGTAGCTGGTAAATATTGTTTTCGTTTGATTCCATAATTAATTCCGTAGAGCTTTATTATTTCTGAGAAAGCTTTCTCAGTACAGAATGTAAAATACCACCATTATAAAAATATTCCTATTCGGTCTGGGTATCAATTGAGTGACTGGCGTTTTACATGAAAACTATTGATAGGCTGGGGCTTTTCCAAAACGGTGAATGGTCTGTATCGTACAGTCATATCAGTTATTCTACGTTCTTAATAGTGGTTAATGCAAAGGTTGGTGCGTTTAGCTATGATGAAGACTTACTAGTTAGTTATTTAAAAGGAATACACCGAGGTAATGCCAATGTATTCTTTTTTAGATATTTTGGCAGTATTTATAATGGTGTTTTTATGAGATTTAATCGTATTGCTATCGCTAAAAAGCTAATACTTGCTGAAAAATTTAAGAAAGCGAAAAGTTTGCTCGCTCCTATTGCTAAAAAAGGCCATTCAAAAGCACAGTTAATCATGGGCTATTTATATTTTGGTGGCGATATGAATATGTCATCTAAAGAAACCAAATATTGGTTAACAAAAGCGGCGGAGCAAGGTTTATCTGAATCTCAACACGATCTCGGTGTGATGTGGATGACGGGAGAAGCCGGATATGTCGATATTGAAAAATCGCTTTATTGGTATCAACGCTGTGTTGATCGAGATCATAATGTGGTCGATACGGAATGGGCTTTTAAGCGTATTATTGAAATTTATGAAGGGAAGTTTGGTGAACAATACAAAAATCTTGAAGCAGTGAAAACGTGGCAGCTGAAAAGAGTAGCATTTTTAACAGTACCCTATAGAAATCACCCCGATTGGTTTTATCAAAAATTATAATTTAGGTGAAGTATGGACAGTGTAGTGAAAGAGAAATTTGAATCGTATCCTTGCGATATTCGAGAATACTTATTGCATGTAAGGAAAATAATTTGTGATGTTGCTAAAGAAAATTCGATCGATGCTATTCAAGAAACCTTAAAATGGGGGGAGCCCAGTTATGTGGTAAAAGGCGGTAGCACGGTAAGGATTGATTGGAAGCCAAAAAATTCTGAGGAATATGCCATTTATTTTCACTGTAAAACTCGATTAGTTGAAACGTTTAAAGAAGTCTATGGTGATCTTTTTAACTATGAAGGAAATCGAGCGATCATATTTTCTATTTCAGAAAAAATTCCCGTTTTAGCTTTAAAACACTGCATTTTGGTATCGCTTAATTATCACAAACTTAAACATTTACCTTTATTGGGGATGTAACTTTATTGGATGCTATCAAAATAGCGTTGTCGCTTTTTAGTTTTCATACAGTGAAGATCGGCTAGCACCAAGCCATCAATGCAGTCGTTAAACTCTTTGTCTATCCCAAAATCTAAAAAGTGTATGCCTCCGGTTTCGTAAAGCTCGGTATATTGTTTATACAAAGTGGGTATTGTTGTACCCAAGCTACTGAGTATGCTTTTAAGCTGAGTAAACTCTTCTTGGTATTTAAGGCCTGTAAAAGGATTTTGAATATTATCTGGTGGCCGGTAACTCAATTTTGCATTGGCTAATATTTGCTGTGATCCAAAGTAGCTATTATAAAAATAATAGAGTAGGGCTTTGGCCTCTTCTGGTAATGTTCCGCTTAATGTGACAGGGCCAAAAACATAACGATATTCGGGATGCTTCTTTAGGAAGGCGCCAAGCCCTAACCATAAGTAGTCTAAGCTACGTTTGCCCCAGTATCGTGGTTGAATAAAACTTCTGCCAAGTTCAAGGCCTTCGGCAAAATAAGGGTTCATTGACTGTTTATAGTCAAATAATTCGTTTGTGTAGATCGATTTTCCTGCATTTAAAAGTTTTTTTGCATCGCCAAAACGGTAAGCGCCAACGATTTCCATATCATCTTTATCCCATAGGATTAGATGATAATAGTTTTTATCATAGTGGTCGATATCTCTACGTCGATTGCTGCCTTCACCCACAGCTCTAAATGCGATCTCTCTAAGGCGACCAATTTCACGCAATATGGGTGATTTTTTTGTATATTGATATAAAAATATTGATTTATTGTCGGGAGTACTACCCAAGTGCTCGCATTGGTAAATAGCTTTTGTTAATTTACTTTTTTTTTCAGGAGTAGCAATTTTTTTTGGTTTTTTAAAAATGCTTGATTTATTTTTTGCTATAGAATAAGTAACTTTTTTTAAAAGTCTTGAGCTTTGGTTAATAGAAAAATATCGCAGTTTTTTACGATCATTGATATCGACTTTAGGCTGGTTGTCTAACTGTTTCTCTACGATAGGCATAAAGAACCTCTATTTAAGTGTTTGTCGCTAGTGGTGTTGTAAAGGGATTGTTAATGAATATTTTAAAAATCCTTTTTAACGAAGCCGTAGAGGGAAATAAAATAATCGTTAAAAAAAAGCCTTTGTCATTGTAGTATGATAAGAGCGACGGTGAAGGCTTGCTGAGTGTTTCCATTTCCTAATTACTTTCCGAAAGCATCCTAAGCCGCTTTTCTATTGTTTTTGTTGTCTGAATGAATAAGTGTTAATGTTGATTTTATGGAGGTCCAATAAGAAAGTGAGATGTTTCCGGTCCTGTCTTCCGTTAGCGCGGAACAATTTTCCACCCAGTCTCCATCGTTGTAATAAGTTAAACCGTCTATCTCTCTTATTTCTGGATGATGTATATGACCGCAAACAATACCATCTACACCAGCTTTTTTCGCTTTATTAATGGCTGCTTGCCGATAACGTGCAATGGCTTGATTGGCCCCGCGAACGCGAGATTTAATTTTTCCAGCGAGGGATCGATACGGGTAGCCCATTTGGAATCGCAAGGCGTTATACCAGTGGTTAATCAATAATAATAAGCTATAGCCCTTATCGCCAATCCAGGCATGAAAGCGACCAAAACAAACTTCGTCATCTAATTGATCGCCATGTAGTAACAGCAATTTTTTTCCTTTTGCGGTGGTGTAAATATATTCTCTATGTATTTTTATTTCACCGAAAATCATGTTGTCATATTTTTGGGCGGGCTCGTCATGATTCCCTGGTAGATAAATGACTTCGGTTCCTGATTCTGGTAAAGAAATTAATGTATGCAGTAATTCGTTGTGAAGTGGTGGCCAGCGAAATTGTTTGGTGAGCGCCCAGAGGTCAATAATATCGCCAACTAAAAATAAGGTGTCGATTTTTGTGTGTTTAAGGAAGTCGAGTAGGTATTCGGCTTTACAATCTTTACTACCTAAATGGATATCGGAAAGCCAAACAGTACGGTAGTATTTTTTCTCGGCCATAATTTACTCCAGTCCTAATATTGACTAACTATTAGGTTAAAAGAGTAAGATGACAACTTTGTTAATTATTTTTGAAAAAACAATGACAATGCTATAACGCATACCGAGTGAATTATTTTGCTTGCAAGGGGCTTCCAATAAAATGAATTCCTTCCCAGCCATATTTTATAAAATTGCGAATATTGGCGTGATCGCTGCCATCGGGGTTTTCCAGCACATCTTTACGATAAAAATCACCAAAACACTGAAGTGTCTCTGCTTTCGATAGACCTTGGTCTTTGGCAAAGGCAAACAGACGGCAAGAGCCTTCATTGGTGCCTGCCACATTCACCACTTTGTCATTGCCGAGTCCATTACTGAACTCGGTAGGCGTGTAGAGGTAGGTGTTATCGATAAGTGTCATCACATCAGTGAATTGCACGCTGGTTGGCGTGCTTATCAATTGTGCTTTGAGTTGCTCTACAGTCATGTTGCCTCTCAGCTCTATTACTCGGTGCGGCTGGTTATTTCCAAAAGATGATAACCAAACTGAGTTTGAACGGGACCGTGTACGGTGTTTAGCGCATCATTAAAGACGACTTTATCAAACTCTGGCACCATTTGGCCTTGACTAAACTCACCTAATTCTCCGCCCTGAGCACCAGATGGGCAATTTGAGTGTTCTTTAGCAATCTCGGTAAATTCAGCTCCGTTTTCTATTTGCTCTTTTAGTGATAAACATTGCTCTTCAGTATCGACAAGGATGTGGCGGGCGCTGGCTCTAGGCATATTGATTCTCCAAGTGTGGTAATTAAAGCGCGCTATTGTACCTATTTTCCATCGCGAAGGGTGTGTTGCCTGTCTGGATCTTTTAAAATACAATTAGTGGCTATGAGCCACTTAAAGAGTCCGCAATCCCTTCGTTCGTATTCGGATATTCATCTATTGTTTGATCACAATCTTGTGCAAGCGCCCCTGAGTATTCGTGCAGAAGTAGGAGAGGCGATCATTGATGCTAGCTTGTTGCTAGATGGCAGTGTTCTTATTAAAGATCAGAGCTACCCTTCTATTAACATGGCGATGTCTGCTTTAAACCCATTGAGTGAAAGCACCAGTGATGCTTGGCAATTTTGGGGCTGCTATAGTGATGAGCGTGGCGCATGGACACCTTTGGAGCATTTGCGAGCCAAATTTGCATCCATGAGTAAAACCTCGGATGCCATTAAGACCAGTGCTAGTCACCCACTTAGAATAGATACCATTGCCATCCCGAGTATGCCTGGCCAAATAGGCCTCACGTTTTGCCCCGGTAAATGTACCCACGGTTTGTATGGCGGTATATGGGAGAGGGACTTAACAAGTGATGTAGAGGCTCTAGTGGCTTGGGGTGCAAAGACCTTAATATCCCTGATGGAGTTGCATGAGTTTTCTTTACTGGGGGTGCCAGAATTTGCCGATTTTTTATCGAAAAATAAAACGTTACGATGGTTGCACTTACCCATCAAAGATATGCAAATCCCTGATGCGGTATTTGAGAACCAATGGCAGTCTGCGCGTTCCTCTGTTATTGATGGTTTAAAAGCGGGAGAATCCATCGTGATTCATTGCCGGGGTGGCTTGGGCCGAACGGGTTTGTTAGCGGCAAGAATACTCGTAGAGCTGGGATTCGAACCTGCTGAACTGTTGCTCGTGTTCGCCAAACACGCGAACGTTCTATTGAAACTTATAGTCAAGAATACTACGTGCTAACAAAGGCTTGGGAAAAGGTTGTTAGTTTTTAGAGGCCTAAAAAGGTAATTTTAAGTCAATGAAAAATCTTCTTATCACACAATGTTTGCAAAATGATTTTGTTAAACCCTTAATGCCGGGTGAAGCTTTGCCCAATCAATTACATGTGGGATATCGAGAGTCTCATCGTTTAGTGGGGAGTAATCCACAGCAAGGACCGGTAGGGCGTTTTATGCAGTGGGCGGACTCGCAAGGGCAAGAACAATTGGACTTAATTCATATTCGCGATTGGCACGATCCTAATTGTCATGAACAGCAAAATCACTTGGTGCAATTCGGTCAGCATTGTATTCAAAATAGTTCGGGTGCTGACTTTATTTTTGAAACGACTAGTCAGCATGCCACCTTAATTAATAGTACGACGCTCAATGATTTTGAGGGCACGCCTTTACACGCGACATTGAGTCAGCTATCTCAGCATGGGTGTGCAGAAGAAAAAATTCGAGTCGGTCTTATCGGTGTATGGACAGAAGCGAAAATCTTATTTTTAGCGTATGAACTGAGTACTCGTTATCCTAATTTTACGATTGCGGTATGCAGCGCCTTGACAGCCAGTTCATCCCGTAGCCAGCACTTTTTAGCCTTACAGCAATTAAGTCGTATTGTTGGTGTTAGAGTGATTGATTCAGTCGGTGAATTTATTCAGTTTTTGGGTGGTGAAGAAGCCGATAGGCCTATTGCGCATTTTAATCAATCTTTGTCGATTAATTACAGCGATCCCATCCAGCAAGACACAGAAGCTGAACAGCTCATTCGCTACTTATTTAGAGACTGCGCCCATATTAATTTAAAAATATTGGATGGTGGTTTTTCTGGCAATTTAGTGGCAGGCGTTAAGAGCGTTGATCATCAAGGGCATGAACAAGCTCCTCATGTGATTAAAATTGGGCCGCGGAACTTAATGGCTAAAGAGCGAACAGCCTTTGAGCAAATCGAAACCGTGTTAGGTAATAACGCGCCGGCTATTGCAGATTATGCAGATAGTTCACATAAAGGCGGCATTAAATATCGTTATGCATCCATGGGGGGTGAAAAAACAAAATCTCTCCAGTCTTGTTTTCAAACGCAAGAAAGTCTCGATACCATCGCTTCTTATCTGGATTCTGTTTTTAATGAGCAACTAGGGCGACTATATCGAGCCGCAGTAAATGATAAGAAAGATTTACTGTCTTACTACTGCTTTGACTCTAGTTGGGCTGAGTCTGTCAAAGAAAAAATAGTTGAGCTGGTTGGAAGCTGTTCTGATACTAATTGCTTGGTTTTGCCGGGTGAAAAAATAGTTTATAACCTCTATCGCTTTTACAAAGAAGAGTTGGATCGCATGCAGCCGATAGTCGATGACTTTCCTTTTGCTTTTGTGCATGGTGATTTAAATGGTGCCAATGTAATGATTGATGCGAAAGAGAATGTGTGGCTAATCGATTTTTTTCATACTCATCGCGGGCATGTACTAAAAGATTTTGCTAAGTTGGAAAATGACCTTCTCTATATTTATACCGAGATTAATACAGAAGAAGATTTGTATTTAGCCTATCAATTTAGTGATTTTATTGTTGCTATGGAGGATCCTTTTACAGGCCTTCCTGAATTACCTCTTTGTTTTGATGGCACTTCCTTCGCTTATACTTATCGAGCACTAAAAGTATTGCGGCAGTTAGCGGGGCAGTATTTGCCAAGTGATAGTCCCTATCGCCGGCAGCAATGGTTGATTCCACAGTTGCGTTATGCGGTTACATACTATGGGCTTTGATGAGCCTAATCAATGGCAGCGAATTTGGTCGCTGTATACTGCAGCGGTGGTGTCTAAATTATTATTAACAATTTAACAAGGAAGCCGCTTCGAATGCTGCTTTGCAGAGCATAAAATATTATGGTTTGTATTCAGGCTTGGGTTGGTGTGGCGCAATGGCGATTTGTACGGCATATCATTCAGCGTTTACAAGTTTGCCAGAATGCAAAAGTATGAAAGAGGTGAGTTTTTGATTGTTTAATCAAGTGTATCAGGATCGCCGATAGCTTTATTGTTTTTGCATTGCTCATCGCTTGGTATGGGAGCTGCTCCATTACTTTTATCGCATTTCTGGGAATTGCTAGCAGGTTGTGTGGTAGCGGGTGAGTTTGATTCATGTGGTGCTTCTAATACATCATTACTGCTTGCACAGGCAGTTAAATAAACTGCTAACAAAAGTAGTATTAAATTTTTAAGGGTACGATACATTTTTATTACCTTCTTATCTTGTTAATCCGGCAGTTAAAAGTAAGTTCTATTTAGCGGCTGCTGACGCTCCATTTTATCCTTTATGGCTTGTACAAAGTCCGGTCGAAGTACTTCGCGCAAGGCCCATTTTATACTGGGATCTTTTAGCAATGAATCGCAAGCGAGTGGCCGATAATCGAGATCTAAAAATACCTTGTTCGCCATAATAAGCGCTTCAAAAAAGAAGGCAACGGCTTGTCGGTTTTTGGTAAGGCTGGCATAGAGCAGACCATTACGAGCGGTATCCCATTGGAAGGATTCTTGTTGTAAAACGCTTTTTGCTGCATCGGCATAATACAGTGAACCGAGTTGTTCTATCAGTTGTTTATCATCATTGCGTAATTCTTCTTTTATCGCATTGACATAACATACAAAAATATTGTGTTGGAGTTTGTAATGTTCCAATGGCATGGCTTTCGATTCGATAAATGTGATGGCGTGTTTATAGCACTGAATAGCCTGAGTTTGGTGCTTTTCGATCTCTTCGTGTTTCGCTTTTTTCAGCCGGGCTTGACGCATATGAAATTGTTGAATATTACCCAGAGCCCAATATAAACGACAGGCTAGTAAATCGGGGTGTTGAGCCAGTGTTAATTGTTCTTTGATATGGTTTTGCAATGCGGCTAGCTGTCGAGCAGCCTCTTCATTTTTCTCTCTCATTAAGCCGCGGCAGACATTCATCAATGCATTAACGCCCTGTGGATAGGGGCTTGGAAAATAACGGTCGTGTAAGTGAGTAATGGCGGCTACTAGATTTTTACCTGGCTTGTAGTGGGGCAAGTTTTGTAGGGAGCGTAAGGTATTGCGGGCTACGCGATTATTCTCCGATCCCATCGTTGTTGCGAGCTCACGCCCCAGGCTATCCCAGGTCAGTCCATGTTGGCGTAGTCGGTTAATTCGGTTGTGGGCCGTAGTCATTCTTTTGTGCTTACCGCAGTTATTGTTTAGTCAGCTTAACGGCATTCGACTAGAGGGTCAATATTGATATTAAAATTGACAAAAATTATATAACTATTTGTTTTTAATAGTTTTTTAATTGTCAGTTTTTTGTTTTGTTGATAAGTGTTATTCCCCATAATGTGTTTGTTGGTTATGCCATAGGCTGACCTTTAGAGCGTTAGGAGGACTTATGTTGGTAAGACACATTATTATTTATTGGTCGTTACTGTTGTTGGTATCGGGCTGTGCTTCAACGAGTAGTGACTACCGTTTCGCAGCGAAGCATGAACGAGAGGCTTATGCGCCTGTTGCAACGGCGAGTGCTTCTCACCCGGAGGAAGCCAATGCGGCCCCTGTGCCTGTAAGAAAAACTCACTACAAAGGCTTTATGAAAGTCAGCGTCAAAAATGTTCAGGATGCGGCTAAGCAGGCAAGCCGCATCGTTGAAGAGTTTGGCGGTTATGTAGAACAGCAACGGGAGCAAGATTTAGTATTTCGTGTGCCGGTTCAGCACTTTATGAAAACCTATCAGCGTTTGCTTAATCTGGGTGTGGTGCTCGATAAATCGATTATGGCTCGGGATATCACCTTTGCCTATCAGGATAGCCAATCGCGACTCAAGATTGCGAAAGCCACCTTGGCGCGCTTGCAAGTGTTGATGCAGAAAACCACAAAGGATGAGGAGCGCTTGCAGTTACTGCAAGAAATTCAGCGAGTATCAGAGCAAGTTCAGGTGCTAGAAGGACAGCTACAAACTCTAGATGGTTTGGCGACTTACTCACAGCTGAGTATGAGTTTAGTGCCTCGAGTGAAAACACCACAGCAGAGCAATGGTATTCAAGAAATCGAAGGCTTCGAATGGATTCATCAACTCTCGGCATTTAATCGCCAGGTGGCGCAAGGGGGTAAGCGTGTTCGTTTTGCTACGCCAGAAGGAATGGTGTTGTTAGACGATAAAGAGCAGAAAGGTGTGTGGGTTGCTGAAAGTGCTGATCATAGTGTTTTTTGGGCAAGCCGTCTCGATAATCATCCAAAAGCCGATTCTGCTTTTTGGGCGGAAGCGATTCGCAAGCGTATTGGTGGTCAATTCTCTCAGGTTGCTACACAAGAAATGGGCCAAAAATCGGGTGACGATGCTAAAGCTTATCACATGATTCGTTTATTGGATCACGCATCAGAACCCTATGTGTATTGGCTGGGGATTCGTGCAGATCAAGACCACTTGTATCTAGTGGAAGTTTACTTTCCTAATCAGGCATTAGAGGCGCGTTATTGGGAGAGTATTAAGAAGAGTTTGCTCAAAGGAGAAAAATAATGCGCATATTATTGAGTTTTTTGTTAACGAATTGCTTGTGGTTTTTATCACCGTGGGCAACGGCAGCGTCAGTGTTGCCTGAGTCGACGCGTGTTGATATAAACGTAGTACTTAAAGTAGGGGATCGAGAACAAGTATTTGAGTATTTAGTCAGTCAAACGCAAGCGATAAATGGTTACTTCAGTTTGCGTACGGATGATGAATTAGCTTTGCGTATCCCTCTTGCGGCCATAGAAAATTTTAAAGATATTGTTGAAGGGCAAGGAGTGCTTGCAGGTTATACCATTGATTCCCAATATTATGGCGATCATTTGAAAACGCTTGAATCATTGATTCAAGCGAAAAGAGATTTATTGGCCGCTTATGAAGAGACCTTAAAAAATTCATCAAATGTAGGCAGTGTCATTTCGGTAGAAAAAGCCATGATTAGTTTAACGGAAGAGCTGGAAACCATCATTAATGAAAAAAATAACCTAGAACAACAATCGAAAATGGCAACGTTTCATGTGTCTTTACAATTTAGAGATCGTTCTGCGCCGCATAGTCGAACTAAATCCTCGTTCCCATGGTTGAATGAACTTGGTTTGCCAAAATTATTAGGAGATTTTAAATGAAATTATTTTTTATTTTATTCTTATTGACTCTACTTTCGGCTTGTAATAGTGCTACTTTGCCGACTCGAGCCCCTGATAATTTTTCACACTATGAAAATACTAAATACAGTAAAAGCGTCAGTGCCAATGGTGTTGTTTATCGGATAAAGCAAGTTTCTTTGAAGCAAGGCGATATTAATTTTTGGAAGACAGCACTCAAAACACGTATGGTTGATGATAGCGGTTATATTTTTGTGGGCGAAAAAACGTTTACTAATAATGAACAGGAGGCCTATTACATCGAGTTGAAATCGCCTATGGGGCCTGAGGATTATACCTATATTATTGCTATTTACCCACAGCCTTATGGACTAATGCTTATAGAGAGCGCAGGGGAAATAAAAGTGTTTGAAGAGCACCGGGAAGATATATTGCGATCCATCACAAGATGGGAATCAGGGGGTATATGATTTATTCAGCGGTTCCTTGAGCTAATGGATGCAATTACCACTATTTGGCGTCAAATTCATTAAATTGCTATTGTTTTTGTCAAAAAGGCTACAATAGGTCGTGAATTATAGCATTCGGGGTTAGTCAAATAGTCATGAAAGATTTCTCTCTCCAGGTGAGTAAGGCCATTCAGTCAACCGAGCGTTACTATCGGGAGCAAATATTTTCTTCAGGTTGCTCCAGTATGGTATCTATTTATCGTATCACTGAAAATGCGACCTCGGTTCAGTCAATTAAAAAGCAATTACAAGGTTCACCTTATATTCAAAAAGGCATCAACTTTTCAGAACAGCTGGTCAATACTATTCTGGATATCGAGTTATATGTCTTTGAGGGTAAGCACTTTTTTATGCAGGGTGATCTCAATAGTGAAATCATTGAGTTTATTGATCATCAATGCAGTAAGGTTTCATCTTTTGATGAGATTACGGGGGCTGTAGAGGCTAATTTTATTGATTGGAGTGCGTTTGATCGTTCACTTAGCCAATTAACCGATAAATATACTATTCTCTCCGGTCGTGAGCTGGAAAGTATCATAGAGCAGTTGAAGGGATTAAGTACGCAGATCGCATTGGATAGCAAAGTCAAAAATTATTTACAGTTATTTCAAGCGAGCGACTGGTCGGAAAAAAAAGAAGTCAACTATATTTCATTAATTAAAATGTTGCTTATGGCAAATCATATGCAGCTATCTGATTCTTTGCGGCGAGACTTGGTCGCTGTTGGTTTGTTAAAAGATATTGGTTATACCCGTTTAAACGATAAAATCGATAATTTTGAATTATTACATCCCTTGGTTAGCCATCAAATTGTTAGTGCAGCTAATGAATTGCTACCTGCTACAAAACAGGATCAAAAGTTGAATAGAGAAACTTTGATCGCTATTGCACTTCACCATGAATTTATTGATGGCAGTGGGCCACTAATGCGTTTAAAACACCCGCTTGCGCTGGATATTATTGAACAACGTAAATTGCCTTTAATTGCGCAAATATCAGGGATTTGTGATCTATATACATCATTGCTAACTCGTTATGATAGTGCTTGTGCCTATGCGATCAGCCTTGGTTTTGTATCTGGTCAAGGAGATATGGCTCTGCGTTATCATCAATCAGTGATAGATGCTTTTGTCGAGAGCTTTCGAACGCCAAGCTTTAACGATTACCGTGGTGACAAAAAAAATTCGATAAGCTTACTTGATGATCTATTTGCTTGTCTGCTAGATGAAACTTTGCGTAATAAAGCTAAACTGATGGTGCAAGCTAAAAGTGCCAATTCTTTTGATCAAATTACTTTGGCTATTAATTTACTGAGAAATATCGCTGAAAAGCAACCAGGGTATTTATCAGATGCTAATATTTCTAGTAAGTTAAAATTGCCGGAAGAATTCGTTTTTTAGTGGTGTAAGCTAGCTAAATAGTTTTTCAATTCTTCGGGCATAAGATCCTATTTTGAAATTTTTTGTCTTCAATAATGTTATGTAAAGTTAATAGGGTGGCATTAATCAATATACTATTTTTTATACAAAAGGGAATAAGTATAGATTTTAAAGGTTTTGTAATTCATTTTTAATGTTGGTTCGTGCCTGTTTTTCAAATAATTTTTGAAAAGTATTTGTTTGAAAAATATAAGGCCGTTTTAATAAGTTTTTTAAAAATTTACGGCGTCCAATGGAATACATAAAATCGGGAATGTTATATTCTTTACGACAACCTATAGAATATCTCTGATATATTTCTGGTGTTGATCCCAGTATAGAGAGATCGCAATCAATAAATAAAGCGGTGTCTTTGTCGCGAGGAGATTGATGTCCTTGGGTTGCCATAATTAATTGATAGACTTTTTCGCAAAATATGGTGTCGGCGCCAAGTTCCTGCAGTGTATAACGACTAAGCTCCGCACTTTTTAGTTCGTTGTCTTTGCCGCTATTTTGAATACTGTCATGGAACCAGATGGCAAAAAAGATGCTATTCCAATCCTCAAACGCGTGTTGATGCGCTATATCCAACATCTGCATAATGTGACTTAAATCGTGGTAATAGCGCCCATCACGATTATATTCTTTAAATAAATGATCAAACCATTTTATGGCGGTATTTTCTGATCCGCCTATTGATTGGCAGGTATATAACCATTCATCTTTTATTGTTTCGTATGACATTTTTGTGAAGTATTTAATAAGTTAATTAATTTTGGTCAATTACTGTAGAGGGCTTAAAAATACCACCGTCATCCCCGCGATCAACAACCGCTCCTGCGTTACTTGAAGTCCCCTGCTTTCTGTAGGGCAAGGCGGGGATCTAGAGTTAAACATATCCGCTTATCTCTGGATTTCCGCCTTCGCGGGAATGACAGTGAGTGTAATAAATACATCCTGTTCATTTAGTATATTTGTAAAGTAATTCGTTAATAAATCACATTTGCTCTATTTCTGATTTGGTCAAAATTATCTTCTATTAGCAATGTGCCATTTTTAAAAACACATTGTAGATAATTTTCTTGGTCGCCAAGTTCATCTTCCCTAATCGTGGTAAAGATACCCTGTTGATTTCTAATAACCGCAAGGCGTCCTTTTTTAGAGCGTTTACCTTGGTCGGTAATCGGGTCTTTAAACACATCTCGCCATTCATCGTTGACTTTAGCGGCAGAAGCCTTCATGGCAAATTTCATCGTATCGCGATTAATTTTTTGCAACAGTTCTCCGCCCATCCCAAAAGCAATGTTATCAGCGCTTTGCTTGCGTTGTTTCATGGCTTCTAGTATTGCTTCAATACTTGCTAAAGAAACGCCATCACCCTGAATAACACGAATGCAAACGGGTAATACTTTATAGCCTTTTGAATTGACGGTGTAGCCAAATTTATCCATCAAGCGTTCAATGGTTTGCGTCACAATGGTGGCTGGGTCACCACTATCGGGACGAACCACTAGTGTGCCGCCTGTGTTTTCGACTTTTTCTTTTAGTTCCTCACCCCAAATGGTATCGATGGCGTGCCACAAGTCGTAAGAGTCGCTGACAACGGCGACCAGTTTTCCTTCACCACTGAATTGCTCCAACATATTGGCGTAAGCGGCTTTTTCTTGAT
>JBNKUQ010000013.1:0-46912 GCA_050298695.1 Cellvibrionaceae bacterium | reverse complement strand
GGGGAAAAGTTCTCTTGTCCGTTACACGGATCCTTGCCAACTATCATTAGATCGTTCAAATCGTCTACGTGTCGCATAATCAACGATTCCAGGAATACGCCGGGACAACCACTGCACATACTCGATCAGCTTTTCGCCACACTCTCCCAACTTGTCGGGAATGTTATTTACAAGGGCATGAGGCAGCGCATCAACACGGCGCATGATCATCTTATCCACCGCGCCGTAACGATCGTCCCCGCTTTGCCCAAACAAAGAAACTGCTTTAGTCACCATGGGTAATTTATACTCTCGCATGACCACTTCAGCCTTCAAGGTCTTATTAGCGATAGCCGCTGCATCGAGAAAAGCTTGAGAGACGCCATAACGAATAGCGGTATGCAGACGACTCCCATCAACTTTTAGCTCATCAATAAAACGCGCATTATCAATAAACGTTTTTACATTGCGCCCTACCAACAAAGGGGCAACTAGATCCTCAAGCATGGGAAGGTAGCGTCTTGCATCAAACATGGGATCGCGCCCACCCGCTCCAGAATATTGAACGGCAACACAATCCCCTTTTGCAAAGTTACCGTTTTCCAACTCTAACAAAACGGAAATACACTGCCCTGGTTGTCTGACCTGTTGAAAACCAGGTGTCTGCGCACTGCCTGTATAGGTAAAACCATTTTGCACCGCACCCGATTTAATGGCTTGTTGGTCATCAAAATAAAAGGCGGAGTGCCCCGGCATAAATAAAGCTCGTATAATTTTCATAGTTCTTTCGTTGATAAGTCACTGTTATGGATAAATTAAATTAGGAATGGATAAGTGGTGAATGCATTTGGCGTGGCAACGTCGTTTTTGCAGAGGCACTGGATTTATTTGAGACACCCACTGAAGGCCGCCCTATCAAACGCCCTTTAGAAATGGCATTGATATCATCAACCACCATCTTAAATGAGACCTCTCGTCCTTCAACGAGCGCCCTTTCTGCCAACTTGTCACGGTGATAAGTCATAACATCCTCTGGCAAAGGGACATTTCCAGGACTAAGAATTCTTACCGCCCCATTGTTATCACGCACAGGCATCAGAACGCCCGCATTAGCATCCGAGGGAGCAAAAGGAATATCTAATACGCCAGACGCAAAAGCCTTAATGGCTCCTACCGCCCAATCACCTGATCCTAGATGAAACACCTGCCCCAGGACCGCTCGAACCTCTCTTTTTATGAGTGCAATTTCTTGGGCAAGCGCGTCACTATCGGGAAACGGTTGCTCACGGACCATATTGATAATCTGCCCCGTTGTATGCAAGCCTTGCAGGTTCGCCTCTTTAGTAGGAACACCGCCCGCTTCATGGGGCGTCTTAACTATCACTTTTGTCGCACCCGACAATGCAGCTGCTGTTGCACCCAAGCTAATAACGCCATAGGCCTGCGCTTCATTCTCTGGAAAGCCGCCCATCCACTGATGAAAGACTGTACTAAGACGATAATCCTCAAAACCCGACTCACGAAAATACTCATGAGCCAACTCTCTCAAGGAACAAATAGCCGCAATATCTTGGAGCAAATTTCCCGCCTGCCCATAACCCAAGGTAATACACTTAACACCTTGCTTTAGGGCCAACAAACCTTCAAGCAAGGCAACACAGTGAGAGATAAAAGGAGGGACCAAGGTTCCCGTTAGAGGACCAAAAGGCTCCCTGTTGATAATAATTCCCTGCTCGGCATACAAACCAACTAGGCGATCACAGTACTGCCAATGACGAATAGACTGTTCCAAAGACACTTTTTTTGCATAAGGAATATTGTAAGAAATGCCGCCACCTTCATTACTAGTAAAGCCAGCGGCCATGGTAATTTCCGTCAATAATCGCGCATCAGGTGTTCCGTGTCTTACTTCAATAGGCTTTTCTACCGACTCAACAAGCTCCCTGCATTTCGATAAACCATGATTGACCGCCGGAAATCCATTCAGCAATGATTTTCCTGCTTCTATTGACTTTTGAATACCCACCTGCGCTTCTTGGTAACGATTTAGACGGGTGTAGGCATCAATGGTGGTTGGCAGCAAATCACACCCAGACTGCAAGTGTTGAAGCAAAGCGATCTGCTCGTTAAGCAGTGCAACTCCTGCTCGAGGCTGCAACAAGGTCTTCTGATCTCGCTCAGCATTTGCCAATACGGAGGAAAAACGTTTTTTTTCTGGAATGGACTCTTGATAATGGATAGCCGATCGCCAGCAAACGTCTTTACCCGTTGGCCAAGACTGTAAAACCTGCTTGCGCTCAGCTTGGAAACACTTTTGACTCAAACACTGATAGCTAACTTCAATAACCATGGAGCGATATCCCCTAGCTAAGCAACTTGAGCTTGCCTTGCGCGCTGCTCACGACGCTCCTGGATATCGTCGGACAATAGATTAGCCACATCATACAAATCAACACTGGGAGGAAAAACACGATCAAAGCCCATATCAAGAAATAGACACTCTGTCTCTTCAAAATCTTTTTTGCCAATGACCAAGTTCCCGCCAACATAGAGCACGCTATCCGGAATACCACGGGCGATACAGCGCTGCCTGAATCCCATGCAATCAATCTCGCCGTGACCATATATTGAGGACACCAAGATGGCATCTGCGTCGTGCTCAAGGGCAGCATCGATATAGTCATCTTGACTCACCATTACCCCAAGATTGACCACCTTAAAACCCAAATCTGAGAATACGCTATTAATAATTTTATTACCCACTGCGTGGCAATCCGCACCAATGACACCGATAACTAGGGTATGCACATCATTTACTTTGATCATACTGAAACCTGTCGTTGATTATCTGTTAAGGCATCACTAAAAATTAGGATTTTTAGTGATGCCCTTGCGTGAATAGGCTAACAATGCAGGTAAATCATATATAAATTTTATTTACATTCAACAAATAATAGTTAATAATTTCTTATAGTTTTGATGTTGATAGAGGTTCCCCATGCATGAGTCATTGAGAAACGTGACCCTGAGGCAGTTACAAATCTTTTTAGTTGCCGCTGAAAATGAAAGTTTTTTACACGCTGCCGAGATACTGCACCTCACTCAACCCGCAGTATCTATGCAAATGAAACGTTTGGCAGAAATGGTTGGCACACCTCTATTTATCAAAAATGGGCGTAACTTACGATTGACGAATGCCGGAGAAGCATTGATACCCTACCTAAGGCAAATCAATCAAACACTGAAAGAAGCCAGCGAAGAACTCTACGATATAAAAAAAAGTCGCCAAGGAAAAATACGCATAGGCATGGTGACCACCACACAATATTTTTCACCCCGGCTTATGGCCGAATTTAAAAAGCTACATCCAGAAATTGAAGTAGAAATTGCAATAGCAAACCGTAAAAACATTATTAAAAAATTAGAAAACAATGAAATTGATCTCGCAATTATGGGGCGCACCCCCAAACGCTTACAGGTCATTACAGAGGAATTCTACGAACATCCCTATGTAATTATCGCCTCACCCGAAAACCCTCTAGCCCAAGAAAAAAATATTCCCGCCAGCCGGCTATTCGACGAAATGATTTTAGCCAGAGAACCTGGATCGGGAACACGAATTATCTTGGAACAGTTTTTTGCATCTCACGAAATGGATACACCCGAGCTACAAGAATTTAATAGCAATGAATCGATCAAACAAGCAGTGATGGCGAATATGGGCGTGGCATTTATTTCTGCCCACACTATTCATTTAGAAACCAGCACACAATTATTATCCATACTAGATGTTGATGGCATGCCCAATATGAAAAGCTGGTTTGTAACTTATTTAAAAAACCGCCACCTAAGTCCAGCAGCTAGCGCCTTCAAATTATTTATAAAGGAGAATGCGTCGAAATTAATGGATAGAATTTTTTGCTAATGATTGGCCAATAGATTTTTATTCTACGCAAATAGCATCACCAACACTCATGAGCACTTCCACCATTGCTAAAACTTGGCTCATCAGTTTCATCTAAGGTGTAAGTGCCACACAATGTATCCGCACTGGCCAAACTATTTTGTGGGGTTGCAATAATATCAAAAGCCGTTGTATTCACATTTGCCAATGTAATTTGATAAAGCGCATTTGCGCTTGAAGACTCGCCACCGCCATCGACATAGTATGGAGAAGGCAAACCTAATGCAGCCAAAGTCGAAGCAAAGGTTTTATTGTTCGCAAAGTATTGAGCCTGCCTAGCAGAAATATCTAACAAATTGGTTTTTGCAACTGCACGCTGAGATGAAGTGACGTAGTCACGATAAGAGGGGTAAGCAACTGCCGCAATAATCGCAATAATCGCAACCACTATCATCACCTCTATCAAAGAAAAACCTTTCATCAGATAATGCTGTCTTCTTTCTTTCATTATGAATCTACCTTAGACCTATGAATTTCATATCATTCAAAACATACATACTTGAACTAGTATTGATCAAAACCAATTTCTCTCCAGTAGGTTCTCCAACGAGACTTACCACTTAGAGGAACAATTTGCTTATCATCAATACCTGTACCTGGCAATAACACACCATTCTCTCCAAATGGTGTTGCGCCTGGCGCCATACCATCACCTGCTTCATCATAACGCACGATATTATCACTGGAAGCGTTCTCTAGATTAAGTGCTTCCAGATCAGCAGCACCATTGGCCAGTTTTACAGCATAGATTCGGCTTGAACCCTCTGCAGGCGCGCAACTCTCATCACTAACCTCACCAGAAGGCAAGTAGCTGGTAAAAAAGATAGTGCCTTTCGCAGTTAAAGGCGCCGCAAGGGCTTTTTCACCATTTTCCACTAGCGGTAAACGCCAACCATTATTCGTTATACTATCTGAGCTACAGGCAGCCTCTGTTCCAATCAAACAATTGGTGATATCACCAAGGTCACTTGGCACAAATGGATCTGCATCTCTAAGCGCAAGCTGAGCTCTGGTAGCATAAGGCCTGTCTTTGATCATAAATAATTGATTATCAACATCATCACGCTGTGGTGAGGCACGATCGCCACTATTAATAATGACACCATCATAACGGTTACCACTACTATCTTTTGCTAACACAACATCCGCCGCGTGGAAGAAACGGCGATCATTGGTATCTGATCCACCCAGACTCGCCAAGTGTGTAACCACCCAATTATCTCTCCTCCAATTTTGAGTGGTGCTCTCATCAGTTACGGTAGGAGCCGCAGGCAAATCAACCCGCCAAACATTACCTCCTGTATCACCCACATAGAGACGATCAATAATTCCATCACCATTACTGTCTAAGGTTGTAACCGGAGCAGGAATACTGTCTCTCATACCCGTATGATAGAACGTGCTATTTGTCGCTGTGGTCGCTGCAGAACTACCCTCCGCCTTCCAAATTAATGCGCCTGTGTCTGCGTTAACAATATAAATAGCCACCCCTTCTGAATCCGGACCAACACCCTGGTCATCCTTATCAGGATCGTAGCCTCCACCAAAAATTAATACATCTATTTTGTCATTTCCATACTTAATTTTCCCCACCCTCGGAGTTGAGAAAGTCAAACCTAGCTGCTCAAAACCATTGTTACCATATACAGTAGCCGTAAAAGGAACACTATACTCGGCATCTTGGAATTCATTTTCTTCAACGCCATCATTGTTATCATCATCTCCCCTCACTGTAATGGAGCCTTCATCATTATCGATAATATGATAAAAGTCCTCACTGGTTGCATGCCCTCCTGGACCAGGAAGCCCATCAAAAGTCAACCCAGCACCTGTAATATCGAGACGCCCACCACGAAGAATACCCACAGGAATAGGCTCCCCATCATCTGTAGTAATATTACTCAACACCGCAGTATTGCCTGTTAAATCTCCAGTGCCACTAATTTGGATAGGTTTTTTTATTTTCCATAGCAAATTAGGAACGACAGTATCATTATCAGGGCTACTGACATCTAAAGCGTAATAACTTCTTCCCCCCCTACGCAAACCTGAATATAGATAAACCGTATCCGTTCCAGCGATGGTTCCATTACCGTCTTGGTCGTCCACCAAAGCAACCAATTCGCCATCGACACCATAAATATTATCTCCCGAGGCATCGGCTCTTAATCCTTTATTATTGAGCATGACATCGTTTGGCATAAAGCCAAAAATCTCCGTACCATAATTGCTGCTTGAATAAGAATCTTTAAATGCTCGAATAAAACCATCATTGCTGCCCATAAAAATACGCAAGTTAGGCTCATCCTCTGACCCACCATAGTTCACAACAATAGGTCGGGAATGTATGGGGTCACCCAATAACCAGGGGCGTGTTGCTGGATTACTTTCATAATCAATCGCATCGACATTGTAGCCACGTATCCATTCCAGCAAGGTTTGTGCTTCACTAGTATTAAAAACACCTAGTCGGTTTTGCATTACTGAGGCCGTTGCCGCATCAGCATTCAAAGCATAAGCCTGTCCCGTTACAGCACTTGGTTCTGTAGTTGAATCAAAATTATTAATCACTTCGGTAAATAATCGACGGCTATTATCACCATCATTATCTAAGCCAGGTAGACCAGATAAAAAACCTGGTATTTGCTGACCACCACCACCGCGCTCAACGCTTCTACCATCTCTACCGGTAACTTCATCTTTCGTTTCATCGAATGCGACGACATCAGCTCCCGTAGGATCTGTCCACAAAGTAAGAGCGTTGTGACGTATACGACCGTCATCTGAAATTGCCGCCACACCATTCGCATCAACAATAGTGAAAACCGTTTCTTGTACGACAACTTGGTTATTATCAGCATCCAACACAGGAGTACCATCATCATTTACCTGAGGAACACCAACAACCTCTTCATTGATTCTTAGCTTTTTAAGATTACCACTCCATTGAGCATCTGAGTCTGCCTCAAAGACCGCAAAGTAAATATTATTCACCACTTCGGTACGGTTAAAAACGTTTACCGGTACTGAGGCCGCCACAAAAGTCGTACTTTCTTTTAGCACGTCGATAAATACATTTTTAATATCTGTCACTAACTGAGCAGGATCATCTTGAATTTGAATGGGGTAGCCTGAATCACCAGCAGATGCATACGCATTAAGTGTATTGGTTCCACCCTTTGCAGTAATAAAATAAGAGGTAACAGACTGGTCACCTAGGACATCGGGTGCGGTATAGCTATTGCCTCCCGTACGCGGAAAATCATTCCCGTCGCTATCTAGGAACCTATTACTTGGATATAAAATATTTTGACCATCGAGTAAATCATTCGAATTAAAATAGCGCACAAAATTTTCGTTAATATTACTATCTGCATTACCAGTACCAAAGTCAAAGTCAGGTATAGACGTAGCTATGGCATCATCAGATTCACTTTGTTGTTGCTCATTGAAGATGGTATTGATCATGTAAACTTTTGAGCAAGCCATTGCATCGGGATCACCAAAAGGATCAACGTATAAGGCATTAGCAGCTTCGATACTGCTATCCCACGATAAAGCCGCATTATCATTATTAATGTTTTGAGCGGCATCCGTACCAAAATCATTCCAGCCCAAGTAACCATTAACAATAGGGCCACCGGTAAGATAGTTAAAAAATTCGTAGTAAATCTCTCTCATTTGATAGAAATGAGCGGCATTACCGGTGACCTTTGGCAAGCTACCCAAGCGGCGTAATAAATCGTATCGATCAGAATTTGGGTCTATCTCCAAAGACACCTCACTGGTATCAGGGTCCGTTTGCGTTAGAAAATCATCCTCACTAAACAAGGTCATACCCTTTAAAATATAAGCGCCATTACTACAACGCGGGGCTTCATTAGCCCGACATCCTGTACCGTGAGGCGCCATTAAACCGACGTACATACCTGACATTTCAGGATCACTCAGCACTGCGCGCACGGCTGCACGATAAACATCAAACAGCTCCACACTTAAATCATCAGCATTCGACCCATTGCCATCTTGGAGACCAGCAACACCATCCGTATTGCGGTATCCACCAAACTCTTCAATATTGCTGACCAAGTAAGGATAAAGTGCACTTCCCACTGCCTCTTCACAGCTTTCATCTTGATAATTACCGCAGAAGGAGCTCCCTGCATT
Organism: Cellvibrionaceae bacterium; assembly: GCA_050298695.1. Classification (GTDB taxonomy): domain Bacteria; phylum Pseudomonadota; class Gammaproteobacteria; order Pseudomonadales; family Cellvibrionaceae; genus CANLBN01. The sequence continues at coordinate 38,802 of JBNKUQ010000013.1, read as the reverse complement.
TGGACGAAAATCTACAGTCAACATCACGAGAGGGGCGCCCGCTTCGCCGCTGGGTGATGAGTTAACATAAATATCAATATCATCTGCCGCTAGATAGGCGGGAACAAACAAGACCGATACAAACAAAGATTTAAAAACGGTTTTATAAAACATATTTCTGCCCTCTATACGACTCAACTACCTGGGATAATTACCATCACGCCCTGTGCGATATTGGAACGTCCTTGACGATTCGCCGAACCGTCATAGGTAGCCGTTACTTCAAAAACAGCGGCTTTGTAACTGGACGCACTCGATACATCCTCTTCATTTAGCGCAGGAACACTACCTAACTCTGGACCTTTTCTAACAACGGTATAATTCACACTTTCTCCACTGGCAACCGTAGTAAAAGTTGACTCAACTTGTAGCGTTGCTGAATCACAAGAAGCACCTACCGCGCACATGGTATAGCCGACACTACCAGCGACCTTAATGTTATCGTCTATAGATAAAATATTATCGATAAGCGCTTGCGTTTTTTCTGCCGCTTCGATCCGGGCCTGCTCATTACTGGCCATTAATAAATTCAAATTAGAACCGCGCATGCTGCCAATAGCAAACAAGGTGATGATTAACAAAAACACCATGGCGACGACTAACACAGCACCCTTTTGCTGCCTATAATATTGTTTTTTAATTTTCATCATCATAACTTTATAGGATTACGTAATTTAATTGTGGTGGTAAATATTTTTCGTTTGTAGGCATCATTAAATGCATTACCACCATTAATAGATGTGCTACCTAGTGTATAAATCGCATCATCCACATGCCCACTAATGGTTGCCACACTACGCATTAGCAAATAAATTTTTGCCGATACAATTTGTTGGCTTTCTGTAGCACTAGGTGAACCCGTAAAATAATCTGCCGCATAATCATTATTGCCATCAATACCAAACTCAATTTGCATCGACTCTACACCTTCGACCAAACACTCATCGGATACTGACAAACTATTTAGCGAGGCCATACATAAGCTAGGAATCCCGTCGCCATCAGCATTTGAGTAGCTTCTAATATAAAGGGCTTTAAAAAAATACTTCCAATATTCAACCTCTGTGGCAGCGCTAGCAAAACCATCATCAGCACTAGCCACATGCTCATAGGCAATTGACGAACCATAATCTTCAACCTTCAAATAAAGCTGATTATCCTCAGCATTACCAGTCGCTGTACCACCACTACGAATGAAGCTTGCCTGATCTGCCGTCCGTTTTACCGTTATAATATCGCTACCAGAAACAACATCATCGATACAATTTAATTGAGTATTAACTGATGTAGTGGTTGCAGCAGAAAAATTGTTCACAATCTCAAGTGTTCGAGATACATCAGTCACCCAAGCATTTCCTGAAACACACCCTGTTGTTACTGACATAGCCGCCAAACCTTCATATTGCAAGAGCCCCGCCATAAAACTTGACATGGTTAGCTCGCGAGAAATATAGCGCAGTGCATAACGTGAGTTTTCTTGCATGCGAGCAGACTCTTCATCTTGCACATACAAATTGTTACTCGACAAAAATAAATTACCCATCCCTAAAGATAAAAATATACCCAACATCATTGCCACTAGTAGTTCAACCATGGAAAAACCTTGTGGTTTTTTCGACATACTGAGAGGCTTAATTTTTTGTTGCAGGTTTTGTGTTTTCATTTAAATACCATTTTGAATATAGGTAGTTAATGTAAAAATTTGACGGCGATTATTCTCGGCTCCATAAATACCCAAGGTAGTACCGCAATCATTATTTGCGGGATTACTCATGGCCATCGACCCATACCATGCGATTGTTACGGTCACCATACCATCGTTGTGGCTAATACATGCGGTAGGACTGACTAGCCCACCCACACTTAACGTTTCCTCTCCAACCGTTTTTGCCTGAGTAACACCATCTATTTCTCGCTTCCAATCCCATAAATCATAAGTTGCCAAATCTTCAGCGTCACAATTGGCCGCACTAGTACATGCTGCTGCTAAAACAACGGTTCCCACCCCGGTATTCGCTGTTGCATAGTTTTCCAAAATTTCGGCATTAGATCGCATACGTTCAACCATACTCAACACTAAACCCGATGCTATGCTGCGCTGTTCAGAATCATACTTAACGCGCTTTGAGTTGATTTGTACACTAAAAACGCCCAGCAACCCTATCGCCAATATCAATAAAGTAATCATCACCTCAATGAGAGAAACACCTTTATTTTTTTGTAAACGCAACATCACTATCCCTCCTCCGCCACTTCGCAAGAATCAACGCCTTTTTCTTTTCGTGGTCGTCCTGCCGCATTGAGAAATACGGTATAAGCATCATTAACATTACCTGTACTATCACAAATAATAAAACTTCCGCTTGTGGTTGCCAGCTCGCCTGTTGGTAAAAAAGAAATGCTTGTTGCCAAATCTCCGGCCATTGTAAAATTAGCAGGCATGGCACTAAATTTTTTCAACACTACATCAGTGCCTGCATTCACAACCCCGCCAACGCCTGCATCCGAAAAAATAATCCAACCATTTTCCCAACCACCATTATCAGCACAAGCAGTACCGCCGGCATTACGCTCACAAATGGTAACCACCTGATTTAACTTAATCGCCTCACCTCTTGCACTAGCAATAGCTGCCATAAATAAGTCCGCTTGGGTTCTAACACGACCAGCAGATAGGTAAGCCTGAAAGGATGGAACGGCTATCGTCAATAAAATAGAAGCAACGACTAGCGTCACCATCAATTCCAATAAAGTAAAACCTTTAACTTTCATAAGACATCACATACGTAACAATGACTATTTCATAAACATTAGTCTATATACGCTTTTTAAGAAATCTATAGCCAAAACGATAAACGGCACAATATGGACGACGAAAAAAAGGAAAATTAAAAATATTCTATAAGAGAAAATATCAGGCCAAATAGTTATAGAGAGATGCGTCATTATTTTGAGTCTGATAAACCCAAGCATTTATTTTTTGCAATGATCGACAAGATAATGTCACTATATGCCTTAACGCTACCTATTAACTAGCTATCATAAAATAGGTTTTATTCGAACCAGATATATAGCACTTAAAAAAACGTGATGATATATTGATGGGTGACAGACACCTCTCAACATAAAAATCTAAAATTGCGTCTAAAAATAATAGGAAAATACGATGAACAGAATGACAACACGGAAAAGCATCTCGAATGACTAGATACAACCTTAAAGCATACATTTTCTTTTTTGCTCTAATATTTTTAATGCCTACCGCTGCTGAAGACAAAAATACTATCGCGCAACAGCAGACGAATTCAGAGAGCTGGAAAACGACGTTTATAAACGAACCTATTTTTAACTCTACGATACATGTTGTGGAGAGCGGTAATAAAAATAAACAAACAATTCTGCTCGTTCATGGTTTAAATCAAGAAGGACATGAAACCTGGTGGGAGGTCATCCCCGCTCTAAGCCAAGACTATCATGTTCTCGCACTTGATCTACCCGGATTTGGGCAATCGTCAAAACCTAAGGGACGTTACTCGCCAACAAATTATGCCAAAGTTATTAACTGGCTAGTAAAGGAATACACGAATAAACCCGTGATAGCGGTAGGTCACTCTATGGGTGGCTCAGCGGTTTTACGTTTTGCCTCGGATTTTCCCGATCAAGTGAAAAAACTCATCGTTATCGATATTGCTGGAATCCTAGAGCAAACTGCTTTCATTAAGCGCTCAGCAAATTTACCCCTAGAACCCAATAAATCACCCAATGCTCTTAAACGCATTACGGCGCAGCTAAAAGATTTTAGTAGTTCATTAGTAGAGAACTTAACGGTGCTACCTAATATCTCTAAAAAAATGGAAAAAAGTGATGTGGCATGGAACGCGGCTTTCGCTGGCAATCCCAACTTAAATGCAGCCACCGCTCTCAGCAATGAAAACTTTGCAGAAGCCATTCGAACACTTCCCCATGAGACAGTGCTTATTTGGGGAGAGCTCGACAAGGTAACCCCTTTAAGCACTGGCATTATGCTTTCTGAACGCCTACCCAATGCCTCACTCATGACAATAAAAGAAGGCTCTCACTCTCCCATGAGGAGCCATCTTAAAGAATTTAACGACACCTTACTGAGAGCTATTACACTAACACCAACTCCAGAAAAAAAAGAACAAACTGACGACCCTGACAGTCAGGGGGATTTAATTTGCAATCGTGAAAATGGCCAGATATACAGCGGACGCTACGACAATATTATTATTAATAACTGTACTGGCATTATTTTAAATGAGGTCTCAGCGAAAACTATTACACTCAGAGACTCTCTCGTTGAAATGATCAATACTCAGGTCAAAACCGATGCTAAGGAACCCGCCCTGACAACGTATGAATCCGTTCTTATTGCTACCAGCTCCACTTTCAAAGGCGATGTTGGCATATTCTCTGACGGTAGTCGCGTCGACCTTGCCGGCGTATCCGTATATGGCAATGAATCTGCGATAAATATAGGTGTGCGCTCTCGGTTTATTTTTTCTGTTAGTGACATTTCTAGTAAAAAATTTACTGGCGATGCCCATGGAGTCTACCGTTATAGAAATACAAACTTAGACCATATACTGGCCCAGAAAAAATAAAAGCCCCGCAGTGTTGGCTGGGGGGCTTTGAGACTCACGAGAAAGAATCTATTTCTGTTCTCTCTTTTCTTTCTCTTTGGCAATGACGTCTTCAGCAACCTGGGTTGGGCATGGCAAGTAGTGTGAGAATTCCATAGAGAATTGACCACGACCAGACGTGATGGTACGCAAGTGGCCGATATAACCAAACATTTCAGACAGTGGTACATCTGCCTTAATGCGAACACCCGTCACACCAGGCTCCTGGTCTTTGATCATGCCACGACGACGGTTTAAGTCACCAATCACATCACCTACGTGATCGTCTGGAGTGAATACATCAACTTTCATGATAGGCTCAAGAAGCTGCGGACCCGCTTTAGGCATGGACTGGCGGAAAGCACCTTTTGCAGCAATTTCGAAGGCAATGGCCGACGAGTCAACCGCATGGTATGAACCATCGAACAACTCAACTTCGACATCTAACACAGGGAACTTAGCAAGAGGACCTTCTTGCATCATTAACTTAAAGCCTTTCTCAATCGCTGGGAAGAATTCCTTAGGAACGTTACCACCCACAACGGTTGACTCAAACTTAAAACCAGAACCTGGCTCACCTGGGCGAATGCGGTAATCAATCTTACCAAATTGACCCGAACCACCCGACTGTTTCTTATGGGTATAGCTATCTTCAACAGGCTTAGTAATGGTTTCTCGATAGGCCACCTGCGGTTGACCAACAAGCAGCTCAACACCATAAGTACGCTTAAGGATATCGACTTTAATATCCAAATGCAGCTCACCCATCCCTTTTAGGATAGTCTCACCAGAGTCTTCATCGGTCTCAACCTGGAATGATGGGTCTTCTGCAACCATCTTACCGATGGCGATACCCATTTTTTCAACACCGGCTTTATCTTTAGGAGCAACCGCAATAGAAATAACGGGGTCTGGGAATACCATCGCTTCCAAGGTACAAGGATGTTTTGGATCACACAGGGTATGACCAGTCTGTACATTCTTCATACCAACAATAGCGATAATGTCACCCGCTTGAGCACCACTAAGCTCGTTACGCTCATTGGCTTGCATCTCCACCATGCGCCCAACACGCTCTGTTTTACCCGTGAAAGAGTTCAGAATCGTGTCACCCTTGTTTAACTTACCCGAGTAAATACGCACAAAGGTTAAGGCGCCAAAACGGTCATCCATAATTTTAAATGCTAAGGCACGCAAGGGCTCATCTGCAGAAACGGTTGCTACTTCGCCTGTTTCATTACCTTCTTCATCTGTTAGTGGTTGGGGCTCAACTTCTGTTGGCGCAGGCAGGTAATCAACAACCGCATCCAATACATTTTGAACACCTTTGTTTTTAAAGGCAGAACCACAGTAAGTTGGGAAGAAGGTCAAGGAGTTAGTACCCTTACGGATACAACGCTTAATATCTTCGATAGAAGGCTCCTCACCTTCCATATAGGCCATCATCAAGTCATCGTCTTGCTCAACGGCCGTCTCTATTAACAACTCATGATATTCGTTAACTTTATCAACCATATCCGCTGGAACATCTTCAATGGTGTAATTTTCTGGTAAACCCGTGTCATCCCAGATGTATGCTTTTTTAGTGAGTACATCAACAACACCTTTAAACTCGTCTTCGATACCAATAGGCAAGGTCATCACCAGTGGATTTGCACCCAATACCTTTTTGATTTGCTCAACAACACGGTAGAAATCTGCACCCATGCGGTCTAATTTGTTAACAAAAATAACACGGGCTACTTCGGATTCGTTGGCATAACGCCAGTTGGTTTCTGATTGAGGCTCAACACCACCCGAACCACAGAATACACCGATACCACCATCAAGGACTTTTAGTGAACGATACACTTCTACGGTAAAGTCAACGTGCCCCGGAGTATCAATAACGTTAAAGCGGTGGCCCTTCCAAAAACAACTGACCGCTGCAGACTGGATGGTAATACCACGCTCAGCTTCTTGCTCCATAAAGTCAGTAGTGGATTCACCGTCATGCACTTCACCGGTTTTATGAATTTTACCGGTCAACTTGAGAATACGTTCCGTGGTCGTCGTTTTGCCCGCGTCAACGTGGGCGAAGATGCCAATATTTCTGTAGAGGGATAGATCAGTCATGTGATTACTCGTTGATTAATAGTGCACGAAGCGTGCTGAATAAAAAATGCGCGGCATTATACATGATGCAGCAGGGTTTGTAGAGGTAATTTATTGCAAATACTTTGTCCCATTAAAACGCTCAAAAACACACCAAAATAGATACTTAAATTCGTTAAGCGCATTCAGGGAATAAAAAAGGTCGCCTGTGGCGACCTTTTTTAAACAATAAATATAAATACATTATTCAATAATTTTCGCAACAACACCCGCACCAACAGTGCGGCCACCTTCGCGAATCGCAAAACGCAAACCGTCTTCCATCGCAATTGGGTGAATCAAGGTAACAACCATCTGGACGTTATCACCAGGCATTACCATCTCAACACCCTCTGGTAATTCACACGCACCGGTTACATCCGTTGTACGGAAGTAAAACTGGGGACGGTAGCCTTTAAAGAATGGCGTATGACGGCCACCTTCATCTTTCGACAATACGTAAATTTCCGCTTCAAACTTGGTATGCGGGTTCACTGAGCCCGGTTTACATAATACTTGTCCACGCTCAATCTCTTCACGCTTGGTACCACGCAATAACACACCCACGTTCTCACCCGCACGACCTTCGTCAAGCAACTTGCGGAACATTTCAACGCCTGTGCACGTGGTTTTCGTAGTGTCTTTGATACCAACGATTTCAATCTCTTCACCCACTTTAATGATACCGCGCTCAACACGACCGGTAACTACCGTACCACGACCTGAAATCGAGAATACGTCTTCAATAGGCATCAAGAACGGCTGATCAATCGCACGCTCTGGCTCAGGAATATACTCATCCAAGGTCTCAACCAATTTCTTAACCGCAGAGGTACCTAACTCGTTGTCATCTTGACCGTTTAGCGCCATCAACGCAGAACCGGCGATAATGGGCGTATCGTCACCTGGGAATTCATAAGTGTCTAGCAACTCACGCAACTCCATTTCAACGAGTTCTAGCATTTCTGAGTATTCTTCTGAACCTACACCACCACAGTCTTCTGCCAATAGGTCGGCTTTGTTTAAGAAGACAACGATGTAAGGAACACCCACTTGACGAGACAACAAAATGTGTTCACGAGTTTGTGGCATAGGACCATCGGTCGCACCACAAACAAGGATCGCGCCGTCCATTTGAGCCGCACCGGTAATCATGTTTTTCACATAGTCGGCGTGTCCTGGACAGTCAACGTGCGCGTAGTGGCGCGTTGGAGAATCGTATTCAACGTGTGAGGTCGCAATGGTAATACCGCGCTCACGCTCTTCAGGCGCATTATCGATACCGTCAAAAGCAACGGCTGTACCACCCCAAACTTCTGCACACACACGCGTTAACGCCGCGGTTAACGTGGTTTTACCATGGTCAACATGACCAATTGTGCCCACATTGACGTGGGGCTTGTTACGTTCAAACTTTTCTTTTGCCACTCTATTAATCCCCTTTTGGTAATGGTTAGCAATGATTAAGGTGCGCTAAGCATTTAACGCTTAGCCATAATTTCTTCTGCGACGTTATTAGGCGCCTCAGAATATTTTTCAAATTCCATGGTAAATGTTGCACGCCCCTGGGTTGCCGAACGCAAATCGGTTGCATAACCAAACATTTCAGCCAAGGGCACTTCCGCATTGACAATCTTTCCAGATACCATATCTTCCATACCTAGAATCATGCCACGGCGTCGGTTAAGGTCACCTACAACATCACCCATATTTTCTTCAGGTGTGACGACCTCGACTTTCATCATCGGCTCAAGCAGCTTAGCGCCACCGACATCAGCCAATTTTTTCGTTGCCATAGAGGCGGCAATTTTAAACGCCATTTCATTAGAGTCAACATCATGGAAGGATCCATCGTATAAGGTCGCCTTTAAACCTAGCAAAGGATAGCCCGCTAGAACACCATTTTTCATTTGCTCAACGACACCCTTCTCAATGGCGGGAATATATTCCTTGGGCACGACACCCCCAACAATCTCATTAACAAACTCTAAACCTTCAGCATTGCCATCTTCTGCCGGTTCAAACTTAATCCACACATGTCCGTATTGCCCACGCCCACCAGATTGACGCACGAATTTCCCTTCAATTTCACAAGTAGCCGTTATGTGCTCGCGATAAGCGACCTGCGGCTTGCCGATATTGGCTTCAACATTGAACTCTCGCCGCATACGATCCACGATGATATCCAAATGCAACTCACCCATACCCGAGATAATCGTCTGTCCAGTTTCTTCATCCGTTTTCACACGGAATGAAGGGTCTTCTTGCGCAAGCTTACCCAATGCGATACCCATCTTTTCCTGATCTGCTTGGGTTCTTGGCTCTACCGCAACAGAAATGACGGGCTCGGGAAAATCCATCCGCTCAAGAATAATTTTGCCGTCTTCTGCACAAAGCGTATCACCCGTCGTGACATCCTTAAGGCCAATAGCCGCAGCAATGTCACCCGCCAATACCTCTTTAATTTCTTCTCGCGAGTTCGCATGCATTTGCACCATGCGCCCGACACGCTCTTTCTTCTGCTTAACCGAGTTGTAAACAGCAGTGCCGCTCTCTAATTTGCCAGAATAAACACGGAAAAAAGTTAAGGTGCCCACAAAAGGATCCGTTGCAATTTTAAATGCCAAGGCAGAGAACGGTGCACTATCATCCGCTTCGCGGGTGGCCACGGTTTCTTCGTCGTCTAGCACACCTTCGATTGCTTTCACTTCTTTCGGTGATGGCAAGTACTCAATAACGGCGTCTAGTACAGCCTGCACGCCTTTATTCTTAAAAGCAGAGCCTCCAAAGACAGGAACAATTTCATTGGCAAGGGTTCGTTGACGGATAGCGCCCTTGATCTCTTCTTCACTTAAAGTTTCACCCTCTAAGTATTTATCCATCAATTCTTCATTTGCCTCCGCTGCAGACTCAACCAGCTGTTCACGCATAGCTTCACATTCCGCCAGTAACTCTTCAGGAATGTCAGCATAATCAAAAGTCATACCTTGATCAGCCTCATTCCAAAGAATCGCCTTCATTTTGATAAGATCGACCACTCCTTTGAACTGATCTTCTGAACCGATAGTCATTTGCAAAGGAACAGGAGTCGCATTAAGGCGGTCTTTCAGCTGGCCAACCACCCGCATAAAATCAGCACCAGCGCGGTCCATCTTATTCACGAACACGATACGCGGAACTTCGTATTTATTGGCTTGTCGCCATACGGTTTCTGTTTGCGGTTGCACACCTGATGCGCCACATAAAACAACAACGGCACCATCAAGCACACGCAAAGAACGCTCAACCTCAATGGTGAAATCAACATGCCCTGGGGTATCGATAATATTAATCCGGTGCTGATCAAACTGTTGTTGCATACCCGCCCAGAAGCAGGTAGTTGCTGCGGAAGTAATGGTGATACCGCGCTCTTGCTCTTGCTCCATCCAATCCATGGTAGCCGCACCATCATGCACCTCACCAATTTTATGGGATAATCCAGTATAGAAAAGTACGCGCTCTGTCGTCGTGGTTTTGCCCGCATCAACATGGGCAACAATACCTATATTACGATAGCGTGCGATGGGGGTTTTACGGGCCAAGGGATTTCTCCGTAATTTATTAAAGTTTGGGGGTAATTTAGATGTCCAACAGATTTTGACAACACCTTATTCCTGAAACGATACTGGTAACTGCTCCTGCGTTACCAGCATACCGCCCATCCATGGGCATGCCCCGTTCCTGCGCATCCATGCGCCCACGGGATACCGTACTTCCTATACATAAAAAAGGCAGCCATTATAGCTGCCTTTATAGCGACAAGATAATAATTTAGAAGCGATAGTGCGAGAACGCTTTGTTCGCTTCAGCCATACGGTGAACGTCTTCACGCTTTTTAACCGCAGAGCCTTTACCTTGCGACGCATCCAATAACTCACCCGCTAAACGAGCTGGCATTGATTTTTCACTGCGCTTGCGTGAAAACTCAACCAACCAACGCATGGCAAGCGCTTCACGACGAGCGGGACGCACTTCAACAGGCACCTGATAAGTCGCACCACCAACACGGCGCGCTTTCACTTCCACTAAAGGAGCAATGTTTTCTAAAGCCTCATCAAATAGCTCCAAAGCATCTTTACCTGCTTTTTCACTAACGATCTTTAACGCACCGTAAACAATGCGCTCAGCGACAGACTTCTTACCGCTGACCATCAAAATATTCATAAATTTTGCTAATGTCACATTGCCATATTTAGGATCTGGCAATATTTCGCGTTTCGCGACGACTCTTCTTCTTGGCATGCTAAATAGCCTCTTTTTGGCCTCGGCCTCGGTTTCAGGTTAAATCTAAGACAGAACTCTTATGTTGCTTTACTTACTTTTACTAAATTTGCTCAGCAAATATAAGGGCGCTTAGCCTTACTCTTAGTTGTATCTAAAAAACGGTTTAGGAACAAAGGCCTTATTTAGGGCGCTTAGTACCATACTTAGAACGACCTTGCTTACGGTCTGCGACACCAGAAGTATCGAGACTACCGCGAACAGTGTGGTAACGTACACCAGGCAAGTCTTTTACACGACCGCCACGGATGAGTACAACACTATGTTCTTGCAAGTTGTGTCCCTCACCACCGATATAAGAAGTTACCTCAAAACCATTGGTTAGGCGCACACGGCAAACCTTACGCAAGGCTGAGTTTGGCTTCTTAGGAGTAGTAGTGTAAACGCGTGTGCAGACACCGCGTTTTTGAGGATTTGCCTGCAATGCAGGGACGTCGCTCTTTTGTACTTTACGTTTTCTAGGCTTACGAACCAATTGGTTGATCGTTGCCATCAATAAACTCCAAAGATAGTAATTCAATAAACTTTTAATAGACTCTGCTGGCTTGATATAAGATAGCAGCGCCATTTAAAGGGTTAAAATGATAAGACAATAAAGTCCACCCCCAGAAACAGGGGTGGCGCATTGTACGGATAGAGGTCCGATTAGTCAACCTCAATCACGGGCCACTCTCAATGACGACGACCACAATAGTCCACTCATCATCTATGCCATTGATTTCTATGAAATAGATCACACTCAACCATAGCCGCAGATAGCTCTTTGGCGATTTTTGAGACATAATATCGCGGTTATTTTAAGCAAAAAGCGCTCATTGCTTAGAATCGGAATCATCTAAAGCTATTAAAGGAAAATATAAAAATGAAAACGTTACGCTTCACTGGCTCAGGCTATGAATATTTTAAAATTTGGATCGTCAATATCCTGTTAACCGCTATTACCGTAGGTATTTATTATCCCTGGGCAAAAGTACGGAATCTACGATACTTTTACGGCAATACCTACCTCGAAGACAGAAATTTTGAGTACCATGCTACAGGCGAGCAAATTTTCAAGGGCTATCTAATTGCCATGGGGTTATTTATTGGTTACACCATTATCCAACAAATATCCTTAGCTGGCGGCATTGTCGTTTTAGCCTTACTCTTAGCAGCTATTCCGTGGGTGATATGGCGAAGCCTGATGTTTAGCCTAAGAATGACCAGTTTCAGCAACGTACGCTTTAGCTTTGAAGGCTCACTGGGACAAGCTTACATCAACTTCTTACTGTTACCTCTTTTGCTGTTTTTATGTATTTATGGCATACCCGCAGCACTCATTGCCATTCCTACATACCTAGCCTATAGAAGTTATGCCAACCCAGAAGCGGCATTTAGCGACCCAGGTTCATATGGTGGAGTTTTTGCCGTACTGATCGTTGCTATTATTGCCGCCATCCTGCTATCCATTTACCTGTTTGCTCTTATGAAAAAGCGCAATTCGATGTATATCATTAATGGCTCTCGCTATGGCCAAGGGCGTTTTAGCGTAGATCTAAAAACCATGGTTTTCATCAAGATACTACTGAAAACTATTGGCCTAGCCATACTAGTTTTTTTAGGTTTTTACATCATCATTGCAATAGTAGCCGCACTCACTTTTGGCCTACCAGAATTACTAAAGCTTGCTAACAATATGGATGGTTCAGGCCAGCTTGAATCCATGAATGAGAGCGGCGTCATTTTTATTGTTATTGTTATGTATCTTGGTATGTTTTTCTGCGGCTTTCTAATCAACGCTTACGCACATACCCGCCAACGCAATTACATTGTTAACAACACCAAACTAGATGAAAAAATCGCATTAAACTCAAGCTTAAAAGCACGCTCATTCGCATGGATTACGATGAGTAATTTATTTATTATTATTTTCACTTTAGGCTTCGGTCTTGCTTGGGCAAAAGTACGAATGACACGTTTCGTTCTTGAAAATACACATATTGATACAGAAACTGGATTTGATGATTACCTGACACAGCAGCAAAAACATCAATCGTCTCTAGGAGAGCAAATTGGTGACGCATTTGATGTGGATATAGGTTTAGGCATTTAATGTCGAATCAAGAAATAAAGAGCCAAAATATAAAAGGCCAAAATATAAAAGGAAAGTGGCATGCTGCAGGGAGCGCAGCATGCTCACCCGCGATACTCTCCTGCCAGCACGATCGCTACACCCTCAACACGGAGTGCGGTCAATCTCTTTACGGTATGCTGACTGATTTAGAAATCAGCCCGCGTTTAGGTAATATTGAGCGAAAAATCACGCTTAAGGGTGGCTCGCTCTTTACCACAGCAGACAATGAGAGCATTGATCGACTACTTAAATTTCACAAAAAAAGTAGTAACTTCATCCACCATATTGAATCAAAGCTATCTTGGGTTATTGTTGCCTTTTGCGTAACCCTATTTACAGGTTTTGGCTTCTTCAAATGGGGAATTCCTTGGGCGAGCATGCAAATTGCGCACATGTTACCGAACAAAACCAATGAACTTATTGCATCCAATTCATTAGTATTTTTAGACAAACACTTTTTTGATGAAAGCCAACTAGAACCGCAACGTCAAGAAGCTATTAGAGCACATTTTGAAACGATGCTGCTGCCACTTGAACACGATAAGGATATTTCGTACACCCTGCACTTTCGCGAGTGGGAAAGTGGTGGAGTCAGTATACCTAACGCCTTTGCTCTCCCATCTGGCGACATTATCTTGACTGACAAATTTGTCGAGCTATCGCAAACACAAAGCGAGATGGACTCTGTACTGCTGCATGAAATGGGGCACGTCACTCACCGTCATACGCTACAAATGATCATATCAAGCACTTTCATCACAGCCATTATCGTCACTGTAACCGGTGATGCTAGCGCACTCGCTGATATCGGTTTAGGCCTTGGATCGCTGATGGTAAGCAGCAACTATTCCAGGGGACATGAATCTGAAGCAGATGAATACGCCTTTAAAAAGATGCTTCACGCCAAAATAGATCCAGCAAACTTTGCCAGCATTATGGAAAGAATGACGCGATATATGGAAGCAGAAATGGCTAATGACGATGAAGGTAACGATACAGAGACAGCCCACAAAAATAACCGAAATTTGCTAGATTACATTTCTTCACACCCAAAAACAGAAAAACGAATTGCCGAAGCACAACGTTACAGTAATTGCTTTAAGGAAGGGCTACTGGAATGTAAACATTAACCCTCAATAATGTCGCGTTCAATATACTTGGGATTCCATAATCCTATATAATCCCCCCCCTTTATTGATTAGAGCAGAAAGTATAAGAGCCTTTCTGCCCATTTACCGAGAAGATAGCCATGCGAGAGATATCTCCGGCGCAATCGACAGGGTTTGTTGTTATAGGCAGGAATGAGGGTGAGAGATTAAAAACTGGGCTTAGAGCGATACGCGCTATTTGCCCTGAGGCGCCCATTGTCTATGTCGATTCTGGATCCAGCGATGATAGCGTCAACTTTGCTAAATCTCTCAGTATCACCGCACTTGAACTCGATATGAGTATTCCGTTCACAGCAGCGAGAGCCCGTAATCATGGCTTTCAGGAACTACTTAAAACCAACCCCAACCTAGAACTTGTACAATTTTTAGATGGTGACTGTGAGCTATTACCCGGCTGGATTGAAACAGCAAGCAATCATCTAATGATGCATGACAACATTGGCATAGTCAGCGGCCGCCGCCAGGAGCGCAATCCACACGCATCGATATACAATCAATTAATTGATATTGAATGGAACACCTCCCCAGGAGAAATACGCGCCGTATTAGGGGATATGTGCGTAAAGGTAGTCACCTTTAAAAAAATTCAAGGTTTCAACGAATCTATTATTGCTGCCGAAGATGACGATTTCTGTATAAGAGCGAGACGAGCAGGCTACCTCACCTTTCGTCTTGATGCTGATATGAGCAAGCATGACGCCAACATCACTTCACTCTCACAATGGTATAAACGCTCTAAACGTGGCGGACATGGTTATGCCAATATTTATCACTTACATGGCGGCGCACCTGAATATTACTTCAAGCGTGAACTCAAGAGCGTGATTTTTTGGGGCGCGCTAGTGCCCGCGACGTTTATACTATTTTTATTTACGCTCCCCTTAATCAGCTTAATTATTTTTTTAAGCTACAGCGCGTTTATTTGCAGAACCATATTACGAAGATTACGCTCAGGGGATCCGGCAAAACTAGCCGTATCCTACGGACTGCTTATTTTTACCGGAAAAATACCGGAATTTATCGGCGTAATACACTATTGCAAAAATCATTTACTCTCTCGCAAACATCAACTTATCGAATATAAATAATGACTATGACGACATCGTTTTATCGTGCAGGTATTTTAGGTGCCGGCTATATTTCAGACTTTCACTCTAAAGCCATTGCTAAACAAGAAAACTGTCAACTAGTCGCCGTGTGCGATATGAATAAAGTTGCGGCTCAACGCCTCGCAGGTAACGATCCAAATGTAAAAATTTACACCGATTTAGATACCATGCTTGCAGAAGCAAAATTAGATGTAGTCCATATCCTTACCCAGCCAGACAGCCATTTTTCTTTGGCGCAAAAAGTGATTGAAGCAGGCTGTCACGCCATTGTTGAAAAACCGGTCACCATTAACGCACAAGACGCAGAGACCTTAGAAAAACTGGCGAAAGAAAAAAATGTGGCCATCGCGGTTAATCATAACTTTGTTTTCTCTCGCCCCTTCAATGAATTATATAAAACACTAAAAGCAGGGACGTTGGGTCCACTCAAGTCCATTCGCATTGTTTGGAAAAAGACCTTACCTCCCATCAATGTGGGGCCATGGAATTTATGGATGATAAGAGAACCAGGCAATATTTTATTTGAGACAGGCTCTCACTCTTTATCTGAACTGCTCGCCATAGTAGACAACCCTCAAATAAAGCATGTTGACGCTCGATGCCCTAAAACCTTGCCATCCGGCGCCACTTTTTATCGTCGCTGGAATATTAGCGCCACTCAAGGCCCAATCAGCATTCAAATTGATACGGCATTTGATCAAGGATATGAACAGCACTTTGTTGAAGTAGAAGGCATATTTGGTGTTGCTAAAGCGGATATCGAGAATGATATTTTTACCGTTGAAAAACCCACTGGCCGCGCTTACGACTCCGAGCGCTATCACATCAATGTGAATACAGGACTCGCGCGCACTTACCAAGCCTTTCGCACATACGGCAGTTATATCGCATCAAAATTTTTAAAATTTGCGACTGGCGCGCCCTACGAAACCAGTATGCTCAATGGCATTAGCAACTGTTATGCTGAAATTGCTGCAAATACTGAGCGCGCTGAGTCAAGTATTCAATATGCTATTAGCATTGCAAAAATTGCGGAGTCTATACAAGAAAAATTACCTCAAGCGCCTAAACAAAGCGTTGCTATAACATTACCTAAAACCGTTACAAGCCCCGAACTAGATGCCAAGGTGTTGATCGTTGGCGCTTCTGGTTTTATTGGCAAACGCCTACTAGTGGCTCTTCAAAACAAAGGAGTAAAGGTTAGAGCACTGGTTCGAAACGCATCATCACTAGTAGGCATAAATATTCAGCCCAATTGTGAAATTATGGTGGGAGACTTCCGCAACAGCGAGTTAAGTGAAAAAGCGCTCCAGGGAATTGATACCGTTTTTCATCTCGCGGTTGCTCATGGCAACAGCTTACAGGGCTACATTAACGCAGATGTAGAGCCAACCAAACGATTTATTGAACAATGCCAAAAACATAATATTAAACGTTTCATTTACACCGGAACGATAGACTCTCTCTACCTGGGCCCCGGCGCAGGAAAAATCAATGAAGACGATGGAGTCGACGAGCAGATAGAACGACGAAACAACTACGCCCGCAGCAAAGCTATCACTGAAGCTCACCTAAACCAATTGTATAAAGACGAAAAATTTCCTATGGTAATTATTCGTCCGGCGATCGTTCTGGGAGCCGGGGGTCCGGTTAATCACGTGGGGGTTGCCAACTGGTCCGGCTTAGGCCTATGTTCTTTTTGGGGGAACGGCAGACATCATTTACCTCTGGTGCTAGTCGATGATATTGTTGATGGCCTCATCAGCGCGATGGAGAAAGAGGGGATCGAAGGTAATACCTATAATTTATCCGCCGAATCTTGTATTTCTGCTCAGGACTATGTTTCTGAAGTGGAAAAGGTATTGGGCAGCCAAATTGCAAAAACCTACACGCATTACCTTAAGCACTATATGGGTGATATGGTTAAATGGCTTATCAAAATACCCGCACGCCATCCAGATGCAGAGCGTAGACCCTCTATTCGAGATTGGCGTTGTCGCGAGCAACATGCGAGCTTCGATACAACAAAGGCTCAGCAGGATTTGAATTGGCAACCCGTCAATGACCGTGAAATCATTATTGAAAAAGGGATACGCGAACCCACAAGACTATTTTTAGAAAGCTAACATTTCGAAAAACCAAAGAGTGTAACGATACGATATGAAACTTGCCATCACTGGTGCTAGCGGATTTATTGGAAAATATATTGTCCTAGAATCTATAAAGCAGGGCCATAGCGTAGTCGCTATCACAAGACAAAAGCAAGATGATTTTTTAAAAAATCTTTATATTGAGAGCACTAAAAATAACAACATAAACCTAGAGCATGTAGAGGTTAAAACTTGTGATTTAAATAATCTCGAGAGCTTAACTCAGGCCATCCGTGATTGTGACATGGTGATCCACCTAGCAGCCTCTATGCATGGGGCAGATTTATATCAAAGCACGATCAACAGCACAGTACAACTTCTTAAAGCAATACATAAAGCCAACATAAAAAACCTAGCGCTCATTAGTAGCATCTCTGTTTTAGATTATATCAATGCCGACGCCTCGTCTGTCATTGATGAAACAACCCCTATCTGCAAGCAAACAGAAGCGATGGGGGATTATGCGCGAATGAAACGAGATCAAGAAAATCTGTGTTTGCAGTGGCAGCAAAAAACTAACAACCACTTATTAATCATTCGCCCCGGTATTGTTTATAGCGATGACCATCTCTCAAATGCTCATGCGGGTTTTATTAAGAAAGGCATTGGCATTACCTCAAAACATAATGGCCAAACCCCGCTCATTAAGGTTAATGACCTTGCCAGAAAGGTCGTCGCGCTACTTAATCAAAAGCTCTCTCCTTTAGAGTACTTTCATTTAATTGGCTCACCTCCGGTATTGCAAACAGACTACTTATCGCAACTGAAACATCACGGAGAACTACGGTTATATCTCAACCTTCCCTGGAAGGCTTATGGTTTTTTCGCACGCTCTATTCGGTGGTGCCTTATTAAAACAAATAAAAAAGATAAAATACCAGACAGTTTCAGAGAAAATAGTGTTGGAGGAAGAACAAAACCGTTTTTTTTCAGCACTGATAAAATTAATACCTTTGTAAAATAAAGGACAACATGTGCGAATAGCTTATTTTACCAATACATACCCTCGGGCAACGGATACATTTATTCGCAGGGAAGTACTGGGCTTACGAGAGAGAGGATTTGAAGTTTTCACCTTTTCTGTGAGGAAAACAGGTGCTGATCATGATGTTGAGGATGAGGTTATTCAAGAAAAAAAGAATACCCATTACCTGCTGCCCTGCTCGCCCATTCAATTAATGGCAACTCACGCAAAAGCCTTATTTAAACAACCTCTAAACTATATAAAGACACTGTATCTTGCCCTCCTTACTTCTCGTCCCGGAGTAAAGGGCCATATTTTGCAGATCGTTTATTTTATTGAGGCTATTTTATTAAGTGATTTGATCAAAAAAAATAACATTCAACATTTACATAACCACCTTGGTGATAATAGTGGGACTGTCACCTTGCTGGCCGCTAAATATACCAATATAACCTATAGTATCAGTATTCACGGGCCTCACATTTTTTTTGATGGATTACATTGGGCTTTGGATGTTAAGACAGCCAATTCGACATTTATTGCCTGCATCGGACATTATTGTAAAAGCCAGATGATGCTCTATACCCACCAAAAAGATTGGCACAAATTTAAAATCATTCGTTGCGGCATTGACCCTCAACAATTTCATTATCAAGAGCCTGATAAAAGTATTAAAAAGCTGGTATATGTCGGTCGATTATCGGGAGAAAAAGGCGTACCCATTCTATTTGAAAGTTTAAAAACCCTGAAAGCAAAAGGATATTCATTCGAGTTAAACCTTCTTGGCGATGGGGATGACCGTAAAAACTTAGAGCGATCAGCACAACAATATGGCATTAATGAAAACGTACACTTCCATGGTTTTGTTGATAGGACAACCATAGAGACGACATTAATAGCGTCCGACATTTTCATACTGCCCAGCTTTGCTGAAGGCATCCCTGTTGCCCTGATGGAAGCAATGGCCATAGGAATTCCTGTTATTACGACCTATGTAGGCGGCATTGCTGAACTAGTCATCGACAATACTACAGGAAAAATGGTTTACCCTTCTGATCCCGAAGGTTTAGCTGAGGCCATTGCCTACTATATTAACAATCCAGACAAATATCGTGAAATATCAAAAAATGCTCGTGAAAAAGTGATTACAGAGTTCAATATAAACGATCAAATCGATAAGCTTGCTGATTTATTAAAACAGTCCATCCAAGAAAAAAACACATGACAGAAAAAACCAATATCGCCATCATAGGTTGCGGATTTGTTGCCGATTATTACATGTCTACCTTAAATGCCTACCCCTCTCTCATGATAATAGGGGTATACGACATTGATAAAAATCGCTTACAAACTTTCTGCCAGTACTATTCACTCAACACTTACGCTTCATTAGATGAGCTCTTGAATGACAGCAATATCGATATTGTCCTCAACTTAACGAATCCCCGCTCTCACTATGCTATCTCTAAACAGTGTCTATTAGCTAACAAGCATGTCTATAGTGAAAAACCACTAGCCATGTCATTTTCGGAGGCTGAAGAACTAATCAAGCTCGCGAAAGAAAAAAGTTTAGAGATTATTTCCGCTCCATGTAGCGTCCTAGGAAAAACAGCGAAGACCCTCTCTTACGCCGTAAAAAATGAAGTATGCGGCAAACCTAAACTCGTTTATGCCGAGCTCGATGATGGCCTAGTGCATAAAATGGCTTATAAAAAATGGCTTAGCATTAGCGGTGCACCATGGCCTTATCGCGATGAGTTTGAAGTAGGTTGCACATTAGAGCACGCGGGTTACTATTTAACGTGGTTACTAGAAATGTTTGGCCCGGTTAAAAGTGTAACCGCTTTCTCTGACTGTATTATTCCTGACAAAATAGAGGAAGAACCGCCCTTATCGCCAGAAGACACGGCTGACATTTCATTTGGTATTTTAAAATTTGAAAATGGCGTTGTTGCTAGACTCAGTACAACTATTGTTGCCCCTCACGACCACTCTATCCGTATTTTTGGCGACAAGGGAGTCATCAGTGTCAAAGAGTGTTGGGACAATGATGACAAAGTCTATTTCAGAAAATTAATGAAGATTAGAAGAAAGACGTTTTTATCTTATTTTAAGAAAAAAATTCAATCGCCCGAGACAATCCAAGTCAACAAACTTAACAGAGGAAACACAAAAATGGATTTTTTGTTAGGTGTTCAATACATGTCGGACCGTATAAAAGAAAACATTAGCGATTCTATGCCTATAATGACCATGGATTTTTGCCTTCATGTAACAGAAATATCACTCGCATTACAAAATGCAGGGACTCAAGCAAACACTTACAACACAAAAAGCCGTTTCTAGCACTCTTACTTAACGATGGCCTGTGAAGATGTCATTTCATTTACCGTTACCGCTTGTACCTGAAAATCAATATAGGCCCGGGTAAGCGCCCATAAAAGTAAGATGTACCAAGGAATAAAACTAACCGTAGAGCAAGTAAAAATAAAAAACATGGTCATAAACAATAATGCTAGCATGAGATCTCGATAATCCACTCCAATAACCTGCTTACTTTTTAGCGTGGCTTTTATCAAGCTAACAAAAATCATAAGGTACAAAAACAAGCCGACAAGACCATACTTCAATACTATTTGTAGATATGAATTAACGACATCAATAATACCCTCTCCCTGCATACTTGCTTGAAGCATAGGATCATCAATAAAATTAATCGAGCCTAAGATAGGATTGTTTGATATTGCATGCAAAGAATTAAGTATAAGTTGATAACGATATGAAAACGAGCCCTCCCCATCAACCGTAGAAAAACCGGTCGATACAAAATATACCAACACAACAGGAATAACGATAACAGAAGCAATATTAGCAAGAAAACGAACTGAAATATGAATCCTAAAATAAAGAATAACACCTATGCCTATCAGCATCGCTAACATCCCACCCTTAGATCCCGTATAGTATAGCGCCGGAAGAAGCACACAGGACAACACAACAAAAGGGAAAAAACGAATTATTTTTCTTTGCAGAAAAAAGAAAGCAACCACCATAGCTAGTGATGCAAAATACGCAAAGCTCAAGGACTGAAACATCGTCCCCCCTGCGGCGCGCACAAAACCTCTACGAGTATAGGGAATCAGCGCAATGGGATCATAATCCAAATTAAGTGTATGAAATACCACAGCGATAAAACGCCAAGCTTTAAAGGTTTCTATCAATGAGAACAATGAAATAAAAACCGCACTAATCAAAAAACCACAAAGCAGCCAACTCATGCCTTCAGAGCGCAAAAGAAAACGACTAATAACAAAGTAAGGAATTCCGTAATCAACGATAATACTAAAGACCTCTCTTACAGTTCCCGTAATATTTCCCTCTCGAATAGCCAATATACTGGTAAAAAAAATAAAAATAAAAAAATAAATATCGCTAGGCTGGAATATTTTTTTTTGGCCAGCAGGCCTTGAAAGATATTCAAAAAGCATAGGCAAGAACAAAGCTAAAATTAACAAGCGTATAAAATTAACTTCCCATAAATAATTCAAGCCAGGGAAAGGGATAAAAAAGGTTTGCAATGGCAAAACAGGCATTAAAGCAACAAAATAAAACAACTTTACTTCAGCAGCTTGTTGTTTAACAAAAAAACTAAAAAGAACTGTAGCAGCAACTAAACCTAAAAAATTGGTAAAAAAGGCAACAGTAAAAAAATATACCCAAACGGCGCCTATCTTAGCAGCCACTTTAAAGTTAAACGCAAAAGATGATAAAACAACACCAGCACATATTGCCGCTATTGTGTATAAATAAGCAACCAAGAGTTACTCCATTATGGCTATAGTGATCTCATGATGGAGGGCAAAGAAAGAAAATTCTTAACATAACGCACTGTTAAACGTCTGGGGTTTTGGACGATTCGATAAAGCCACTCCAAATGAAGGGTTTGGAAAAGCTGTGGAGCGCGCTTTTCAGCACCAACAACAAAAAGAATAGAGGCACCAACACACAATCCAACCCCCCCAAACGAGTCTAACGCAGCCATTCTATTGGCTAAAATTTCTTGCCTTGGCGATCCGACACTGATGAAAATATAATTAGCATTAATTATACTCATTTTTTCGAGCAAAGCTGCCACTTCATCCTCTTTATTGATAAAACCCATCGAGGGGTTGATATGTTCGATATTTAGATGGGGGTATTTTTTCCTCAAACTTTGAATATATTTATCTTCAACTCCAACAATTAATATTTTATCGCTTCCTGTTAATTCATTATCAAATAAATATTGTGTCAAGGTACTACCAGGAACAATCTCTCTAATTTTTTTACCCTTCATTCTCAGCAATTTATCGAGTATTTGACTATCACATAAGGATAAAGCCGCTCGCTGATAGATACCATGTAGACCACGATTACTTTCAGAAAATGATGCCAATCGCTGCATATGGTCAACATTAGGCGTTACCACATAAGAGAAAGAGGAGGAGCGCGACAGTTGTTTGACTTCATTTACAGCATCAAAAAAGGAAATATCATCAAAATAAATATTAGCAGACATAATTTTATTATTCTTCTTCATAGTATTATTATTTAAAACCACATAACTTATAGGAAATTACTATTTCCTAGATGTTTTGTTCCATCCTCTCCTTCTATCCGTTATAAAGTGTAAATAGACACTCAACGTTCCCACCTTGGAAATCACTCCCCAAAGAAGCTCTTTACCTGAAACCATTTTTTGCCCTTCGCAAATCCAGGCCAGCCATACAGAGAATAGTAAAACAAGCACAGATAATAAAGGCAAAACAAATATTAAGTTATTACTAAAAATAGCTAAAAAAGTAGAAAAGGCCAATAAAATCACATTAATTATGAATAATAAGACTAGAGGAGGTACCACTAAATCTAAGCAAAGCAATAAGGCGTTAATATCGCGCTTAACCCAAACATACTTTATTAATTTAGGAGCATACGAAAAAATCATCTCCAAATGGCCATGTATCCACCGTGATCGCTGCCCTTCAATAACCTCCTCATGCTGAGGAAAATAACTTTTAACGATGGCATCAGGTAAAAATTTAGGAGCACTACCCGCGATTGCTAAATCAAGGCCTAATTTCATATCCTCAACAATACAAGCACTGGCCAAATTAACATTCGAAAGTAGCTTAGCAGGAAAAGCCATACCCGTTCCCATCAACTGACAAGGGCCATTTAATCTACGTAGACCTAATGGCCGAATTTTATTTTTAATAAGCCAGGTAAACTCTGCGATTTTTTGTGACAAACTGACATCATGGCCATTGTTGAGCATTAAATACAAGCTTTGGATAGGGCGGTCTTCTTTCAACACTTGATCAACCAGTTTATCTCTAGATCCAGGCTCAAGGATACAATCGGCATCAACCATGATGATTACATCAATATTTTTAGACTTGAGATATTCCATACCAAAATTTAGCGCATACCCCTTACCTTTTCTTTCGCTATCACTCCGTTCGATAATAGTTACAGGAAACTGTTTTACGATAGCTGCCGTATCATCTGTACAATTATCGGCAATAACTACCAATTCATCCTGTGTTCGCAATTGAGGAATAAGAGACTCCAATGTACAAGTAATCACATCGGCTTCATTATGAGCGGGAATTAATATTGCTGCACTAGCGGAAAGAGAGGCATCAGTCGTGACAGCGCAAGACATTGACGAGGAAGCTTTACTAAAATAAGCTAAAACGACCTCCATACAAAAAATAAAAGAAAGTAGAGCAAAAAAACTGGATATTAACCAACATATAATAAAAAGAATATCCAAACCTAACACCTCTACAATAAAAATCTATAACAACTTGGAATCAGCGGTATATGAATATTCCTTATAAATTCCATAAAAACTGTCATATTGACTAGCTTTATTAATATCTACTTGATTAAGCACAACACCCGTTAAAGGCGCATTTACCGAACGTAATAGTTTAATTCCTTTCGCCGCGATCCCTACCGGTATTGAATTAGATTTCACGATATAAATAAGGGAGTCCGCATAAGAAGACAGAACCTGCGCATCACTCACAACATGGATAGGCGCAGAATCAATAATAATGCGATCGTACTGCTCTTTAAGTGTTTCCAGCAAGGCTTTAAATTGTTTAGAGCCGATTAACTCTAAAGGGTTGTTGGGAATTACCCCAGATACAATCACATCAATCTCAGAGTCTGATAAACGATGAATACAATTTTCAAGCTTTGCTTTTCCTGCGATAAGATTAGACAGCCCCATTGTCGTTTGTGCTAAACCTAATGCTTTCGACATTGTCGGCCTACGCATATCAGCGTCAATTAATAAAACCTTTTCCATTTGCCCTAGGGCTTCCGCGATATTTAGAGAAACCGTAGACTTTCCTTCTCCTGGAATAGACGAGGTAACTACAATTGTTTTGAATGGGTTATCTAAGCTAGAAAGAACCAGACTGGTGCGAATCGTTCGAATCGCTTCAGCAAAACCACTTTTATCATTTTGGTTCACAAATGCGCGGAACGCATACTCGCTTTTATTATTCTTATCGAGCGGCAAAAAACCCAACATCGGCGCATGTAATTTGTTCTCAACATCATCCGCCGTTCTAACACTGGAGTCTAATAAATCCAGCAACACGATCAAACCAATAATTAAGGCCCCAGATAAAACAAAAGCAGCCATAACAAACTTCTTTTTATTTGGCCCAATAGGGTAAATAGGCGGGATCGCAGCATCAATCACTCGAGCAGGTGGCTCTTCAATCTTACTTGATTCGTCAGACTCCTTTCCTCGACTCAAAAACAAATCGTACAACTGTCTATTAGTTTCTACTTCACGCTCAAGCTCACGCAACTTTACTTCTTTACGACTAACGTTTTGCAAACGATTCCGGGTATTGCTAATTTGCCCAGAAAGAGCTCGCTCAGCACGCAAAGCGGCTTGATAGTTAGAATAAATTCCTCGCGCTACTGTACGCAAACGTGTGTTGAGATCACTCTCAACTTCAGTCTGTTCAGACAAAGCCGCTTGCATCGAAGGATGTTGCTGACCATAACGCTGTCTCAATTCAGCCACTCGGCGGTCAGAGGCACTTTTCATTTCAACCAAACGTTGAATAATAGGACTGTTTAATATGCTGGGTATCGCCAACAACTGGTCCGTTGATAAAGACTCATAACCCTTCACTTGTTCGTAAATTGCCTGGGCTTCTGTCCGCCGCTGACGCGCATCAATATAATCTTCACGTAACTGCACAAGCTCAGCAGAATCCAAAGTGCGAACACCTTGAACATCAACCAACTTCTCACTTTCTCGATATTCTTGCAAGCGCTCTTCGGAATCTTGCAAGTTTTGTCTTAACTCTCCCAAACGATCACTCAACCAAGAGGTTGCTTTCTTAGCTACCTCTAAGCGAGCCTCTAAGTAGCTTTCAATATACACATCGGCAATGGTATTAACGATGGTCGCGGCCAAGTCAGGGTCATGAGATTTATAGCTGATATTAACTAGCAAGGTGCCATAAAGAGGTTCAACGGCTAAACTTCCCTGAAAGACATCAATGACATCTCGGCGAATATTTGCCTCACTCTCTTCGTCACTCACTCGCGACTCATCGTCAGTGACTTTTTGAGAATCATCGGTTTTTTTAAAAAAACCGATGAAATTTTTAACACTTAAAAATGTCCCCTGTTCTTGTTGCTGACGAGGATCATATTCGGGATGCTTAGTGAGATTCAAACGGTCAATGACTTTTTCAATCAACGCTCGAGATTGAATAATTCGATACTGCGTAGCAAAGTATTCACGGTTTTGTGACGAAGAACCATAAACATCTTGTACATCTACGATATTATTACGTGCCGTTTCGATAATAACGGTTGTCTGTGCTTGATAGACTGACCGCAGTGGCTTCACCAACACAATAGTGATAGCCGTTACCACAAAGACAAATGCAATTATTTTCCACTTGTTATGCAATAGCAGACGCAAGTAGTGGGAAAAATCTAAGGTTTCGCCACCACCTTGGCCAGGCACACCAAAAGGAGAATTTGCCGTATCCATTAAAATACACCCAATAAAAAGAAAAAAAGTAAACGAAAGTCAAATAAACAAAAAGTAAATATAAAGGCTCAAATTGCTCTTATACATACACAAAAAATAAAAAGTTAAAAAAAGCGCCGCTTTACCGTAACAACATCACCAGGCTTTAGCAAATAATCCATAGAGACTCTAACGGGTTTTGAACTATCTTCACCTTCGGAAACAACATAAATACGACTTTGCGCCGCTCTTTCAGTAAATCCACCGGCTAAAACAATCGCCTTACCTACCGTTAGACCAGGCTGAAAGGTAAAGTTACCCGCCTGTTCGACCTCACCACCAATATAAATTTCACGAAAGCTACCTATTGTCACGCTGACTTTAGGGTTAACTAAATATCCATTACTCAAACCTTCGGTAATCATATCCTGAACATCTTGGATGGTTTTATTAAGCACGGTTAATTGACCAAGATAGGGGTAGGTAAAAGTGCCTGCTTGATTCAGCACTACATCCAAACTTAACTCTTGCTCTCCAAACACCACAATACTGACGCTATCCCCTGAAGCTAAACGATAACTTTGCGCGATTACTTGTTCATGCTTTTCGGCTTGTACCGAATCACTCTGAGATGGCGAAGGACGATCATCAACTGATGGCTGAGCACCACACGCACCTAACATAAAAAAAAGAGCGATGATACATACAGAGCGGGTCGTCACAAAACGATGAATTACATCAGACATAATCAAATAACACCTACTCAAAAATATTCACTAAAATTTCTTTCGCGGCACCGCCATTGCAATTACAACTGCAAAAGCAAATCGATACCATAAATAACTTGGTCATAGTCTTCAAAACTATTTGAATGACGATCATTTTTTTCATAAAAAACACCGACATTGACGCGCTCTCTAAATTGATAACTAAGATGCGCATAAAGTTCCTGGCTGTCATCTTGACGAGTATCATCTAGATAATCAATGGTGGCATCTTCAAAACTTAACTCTGTACGTAAGCGTTCAGTCCAATCATGCGCCCATGCAATACCTATAGATTCAAGCAGGGTAAAACTACCATTCTCCGTGGCCGACTCATCGAGATAGCTTGCAGCACTTAAAGTAATCACCGAATAACTTAATACTGACCACCTTAAGTTAATATCCCTATAATCACTATCGTTAGTGTCGTTATCATCACTCTCTCGACGCACCCGCCCCACCTGGATATCAGCCGAAAGAACTTCTGAAGGCTTCCACACTAATGTCAGCGCGGTAACGCTCTCATCACCATCTCGAGACGGATTGACAATAACGTACTCAATTTCTGTTTCCGCATACGTAACACCAACGCTTAAATCAGGAGAAACATTCCAGGTGAGTGTAGACGCCCACCTCGACTCTTCGCGATCATAAGCCCGTGTAACAGAGCGATTATCATAATACTCTCGTTCAAACTGACCGGCTTCTAAACTAAGATTAAGCAAAGATTCGTCATTACCCAATCGGTAGGTCAGTTGATAATCAATATCTTTAAAATAATCCAAACGCCGATCTTCCACCGTAGAACCAGGGTCGCTATTACTGGGGGAATCTGCTACAGCTTGTCGTTCATGTGTTTCCGTTATATCGCTACTAAACTCTAGTCGATGGATATCACCTATCAAAGTTCCAGTGACGAGGCTGAGGTGCTGGTCAGTATAATTAGACCCATCCGCCTCAGAGAATGTGACGTCTTCGAGGGCATAGTTCAGCGCTAAACCACTGACACCATTGTCGAACAACAATCCGAAGGTTGGCAAAACTGTATATACCGAAGTCTCAACAGCATCGGCTTCTCGGGATTGATACAAATTATCGTCTTCTGCATACTTCAAGAGAACAGAAGCATTCAGATCAAAAGGACCTAAAGCTATGCTGCGATCTGTTTGAGACATGGCAGCCCCAGAAAAAGCCAATAAACCACTGAAAAAAGTCAGCAAGGCATAATTTGCCTTTATGTGAGCCATGTTAAATCGCTTTTTCATTGACGAACCCGTATTAAACGCAAATCCTTAAATACTGCCACTACTAACGTGGTAAAGCGCCGGAGTATAGCAAATATTCGACTTCGAGGACCACAAGACTTACTACCTAGCTACACTTTTGACCGTTTAATCTTGGATAAAGGCCCAAGACACGAATAGATACCCGGCAATTTCATTAGCTCTAGCTGATACTTAAAGAGCACAATCTTCCCACCAACAAGGAGTTTGATTAAATTGCAGTAAAGCCTCCCACTTGGGAGAAGTTTCTTGGGTAATATACTCTAGAGCCCCCCAACTACCATGTTTAGAATACTGAGAGGCATCTACAAAGTGCATAAATAGTGATCCTCCCGCTTCCTTCCAATGAGTAAAATTCACTTCATACAGCCCCTTCATATACTGGCTACGGTTTAACTTAATATGAAGAGCTGAAAAACGCTCATCATCCTGGGTTTCCCCTAAATTGCTAGTAATATGCTGACCACCTTCGTAAGCGGCAACACTCAATCCCCTTTTTTTAGCCTGTTTCGCAAAATATTCATAGTGCTTTTTAACCTGAGTGAGCGAATCTTCACACTCAAAATAACGACCATCTAGAACCTGCTCATAGGCTTTCTGTAAGCCCTTTTCTTGTTGCTTAGCCCACTCGATAATAAGCGCCTGATGCCGCTTATCCTCACCACCATTTAAACAACCTGAAAAATATCCCGCAACAGCAATAACATCAATTCCATGATCTACACAGGGTTTATTTCCCTGCTTAACCCATAGAGGGCAATCTAGCGCCGCCTGCTCTAATCCGGGCCAACCTAGTTGCGCGCCTAATACGCAAACTATACGCTCTTCACTGTCACCAAAGACATCTCGCTTCCAGATATCACACATTTGTGCAGTACGCATACCATTCCATTGCATAAAAGCATCACCCTCAACACCAAACTGTTTCTTTGCCATTTCTAGGGCATAACGCGTCTGAGAAAAGATCCAGTTCCATGTTTCATTAGAATATTCCACATAAACCCTCAGCTCAGGATTTAATTGCGTCTTCACTAAACCTGAGAAAGCCTTTATGTACTCAGAATCCGCTTTATGAGGCATATTAAACCAAGGGTCAGCCATGACTTTATTGGCCAATTGAATCATCACTTCTACCGGTACACCTTTTCCAACATAGCTGCGGTCATCAGGATGCGGCCTATCCGCCCAGTACTGTTGTTCAGAACCATTGGTATTCATCCAATCCATAAATCTGAGAGCACGGAATTGTTGTATTTTTTCAATAAAATCGGGATTAAATATCTCCCCCCGATCAAAGGCATCCACATGTTTTTCTGGAACAATAGTGATATTGCGAATAGGGTCACTCTCATCAACGGCATCTAACCCCAGAAAGCACTCATTTTCACCAACGACTATGCGATCGCCACCATGAGCACTACCCACTTTTCGTGCGCAGCCACCATAACTGACTCGGCCTTTTCCTTCCCAGCGGACAATGTAGTGCTTATAAACGATTGGCGCTCCCTCATTGGTTGTGAGAAAAACTGTTTCAGGCCGAACACCACGAGCAATAGATGTCACCCAACCATGCTTATCCAAGGCGATACCTTTTGTTGAGCCTTGATTCCAGTCGAACCATTCTCGCCCCTGCTTCATCAGGTCAAGAAAGGGGAATTGACTAGACCAGTCAGAGATACCATTCAGACCTATTCCTACCGAGCCCTTCTCTTTTTTTGATGAAAACTTCGTATCCGAAGCAAAGGTCAAGTTAATACAACAGAACAAGCCCGCAAGGAGAACAATAATGTACCGCTTTTTCATAATTAACCCCGTATTAAACTAGTGAGTAGATATTAACCCGACAGTTATTTGTGCTGGGTTAATTGTGGCACAGAGACGTGCCGCTGCGGGTCAATGGACCAAATTCCTTAAAAACAAGGAGTTTCACACAACTTCGCCTGTTTTTAAGGGGTGATAGTTAAATAGGTTAGGTTAGGACAACCTATTTAACTGCCGGGTTAATAGCAAGACTTATATCTCGTATTCTGAGCAAGTTAGTGTATAGTTAATGCCCTATCAAAACAAATAAAGGGCACCCTAAGAATTAGAATTTTTAGAGGTGCCTTAAAGATAATCCAAATATTCTCTAGTCCATGTCAGCAATCCGCCCATTTTTTTACTCGATTATTTTATTCTCCACACTACTGCCTATCGCAGAGGCAAATCCAATAGATAAACTCTGCGAAGAAATTGGTAATAAACTGGGAAGCGTTAGTGTCAAGGATTGCCTAAGCCAACATCTACTATCCAGTGAAAAGTTGAGCCATAAAGGGAGACCCCTCGCTTATAAAATTTATCCTCCACTGGAAAACAAAAAGCCTCGGGGCAAAGTTTTGTTAATGGGTGGCATTCACGGCGATGAATACGCCGCTATTTCTATATTGTTTAAATGGATGGAAAAGCTAAATCAATATCACTCGGGATTATTCCATTGGCATGTAGTGCCCCTTATGAACCCCGATGGGTTATTACATTTCTCAAATCCACAGCGCCAAAACGCGAATGGTGTAGACCTCAATAGAAACTTTCCATCTGCGGACTGGAATGAGTTAGCGATGGATTATTGGATAAATCGAACCAGTAAAAACCCACGCCGCTATCCAGGAAAAGCAGCGTTAAGTGAAATAGAAACGCAGTGGTTTGTAGATACCATTAAAGAGTTCAAACCCGATGTCATTATTGCCGTTCACGCCCCACATAAACTCGTAGATTACGATGGACCGTACAGCGGTCCTGACAAGCTGGGAAAACTACGCCTACATCAATTAGGAACGTACCCGGGCTCTCTAGGCAACTATGCTGGTGTCGATTTAAATATCCCAGTAGTCACTATAGAGCTACCTTCTGCTGGGATTATGCCAAGCAAAATAGAAGTCACTCAAATGTGGGTTGATTTAGTCCGCTGGCTAGTAGAACACGTTGACTCGCGTTATTTAACCACCGCCTTCATAAATAATTCGCCACTCGCTATCATCTTCCAAACGCCATAATTGGCGCTTCCATCCAAGGGAAGTAAAGTTACTACTGTTATAGGTTTGATAAAATTCGACCCATAATAAATTTTCTTCTCCTGGATATCGATAAACACTCAGATCAGACAGTGCAACTTTGATAAAACGTTTATTGCTGTTAATACGTTTTTTATAAGCGGACCACTCTACCCAATTTTTTTCCAGGTTATCAAATTTCTTCGAATAAAAATCTAAATAGGAAGAGGTCTCTAAACTCTCCCATGCTTGTCGCCATTGTGATATCCGTTGGTTGATTGCTTCTCGCTGCTGCTTTATTTCTGAAACCGAAGCCAGTTCCATTTTTGGCGTTAGTACAACATAGGTATGACCAATATCTAAATAGGGCTGGAGCCTATCGATATCATTGTTTGACAAAACAACACAGCCATTACTGTCACGTAAAGGCCGCGTTTTTTCGGTAAATCCAATGGGTTCTGCGTGTATCCATATGCCATAACCCGTTCTTTTTTTAACTTTATCCCAAGCATTAGGGTAATTCACAGGATAAGCTGCATTCCCATAAAAGTCGTCCAATTGCTCATTGGTTAAATAACTAGTGATGCGATAAACACCGACAGGGGTTTTATTATCACCTTCTATCTCTTTACCATAACCCGACTTACCAATAGAAATATCCATGGTCTTAGCCAACTGAAAATTATCACTCCCGTTTTGCTCAAATATGTGTAACTTTCCGTTTTCCAACTCAATAACTAAGGTATAGCGAAAACGCGAAGCCACATCGATTAAAGCCGCTGGCTGTAATTCTGACGAGGACTCATTGGCTAATACGGAAAAGCCACTCAGAAAAAAACAAATACCCAGCAATAACGTTATTATTCTAATCATGGAATACCCAACAACAATACCAAGCGCCTACAAAAAAGCCCCCCTTATCGGGAGGCTTTCTATATGTCTGCAATAACGATTCAAGTATTTATGATGCGCTTGACTTTAACGCTTCCGTTAACGCTGCTTCGACTTCTTCAGCACTAACACCTTCAGTCTGTGCAACCTCCGCATCACGTTTTTGTTTACGTGCTGCATGGTAAGCCAAACCGGTACCAGCAGGAATCAAACGACCAACGACCACGTTTTCTTTTAAGCCTCGCAAGTTATCGCGCTTACCAGTAACTGCCGCTTCGGTAAGAACGCGGGTGGTTTCTTGGAAAGACGCCGCGGATATAAACGACTCTGTAGCTAGAGACGCTTTAGTAATACCCAGCAACTGACGTTCAAAACGTGCGGGCTGCTTATCTTCTGATCGCAACTTCGCATTATTTTCAATGACTTCGTTGAATTCAACTTGCTCGCCCTTCACATAAGTTGAATCACCCATACTAGTGATTTCAACTTTACGTAACATTTGACGAACAATGGTTTCAACGTGCTTATCGTTAATTTTTACACCCTGTAAACGATAAACATCTTGGATCTCATTGGTAATGTAGTGCGCTAAGGTTTCAACACCTTTCAAGCGTAAAATGTCGTGAGGGTTACTTGGACCATCAGAAACCACTTCACCTTTAGCGACTTGTTCACCTTCGAATACCGTCAGCTGGCGATGTTTTGGTATTAGCTCTTCATAATGCGTTGAGCCATCTTCCAAAGGCTTACCATCATTTGGTGTAATCACTAAACGAACTTTACCTTTGGTTTCTTTACCAAAGCTAACCGTACCCGATATTTCTGCCAACAAGGCAGGCTCTTTCGGCTTACGTGCTTCAAACAAGTCAGCAACACGCGGTAGACCACCGGTAATATCGCGGGTTTTTGAACTCTCTTGAGGAATACGCGCAATAATATCGCCCACACCAATCTCATCACCATTGTTAATACTGAGGATCGCTTTCGATGGCAACATGTAATGCGCTGGCGCATTGGAGTTGGCTAAGGTCAGTTCATTGCCTTTTTCATCCAATAGGGTGACTGCTGGCTTAAGGTCCTTACCCGCAGCTGGACGCTCTGCAGGATCGAGCACTTCGATAGAGCTCAAACCCGTTAGCTCATCCGTTTGTCGACGAATCGATAAGCCATCTTCCATGCCAGAGAAAGACACTTTACCAGCCACTTCAGAAACAATGGGGTGCGTATGTGGATCCCACTTCGCGACCACAGCGCCACCATCCACTTTATCGCCATCGCGAACAGAGATAAAGGCACCGTATGGAATCTTGTAACGTTCACGCTCACGCCCATTTTCATCAGCAACCGCCAATTCACCCGAACGAGAAACGGCAACCAAGTTACCATTGATATTTTCAACAAGCTTAACGTTCTGCAAACGAACCGTACCCGCTTGTTTAACCTGGACGCTATCCACAGCAGAAGCTCGGCTTGCCGCACCACCAATGTGGAAGGTACGCATCGTTAACTGAGTACCAGGTTCACCAATGGATTGAGCAGCGATAACACCGACCGCTTCACCCACGTTCACCAAGTGACCCCTTGCTAGGTCACGGCCATAACAGTTTGAACAAATACCAACGCTAGACTCACAAGTAATGGGCGATCGAACAATAATTTCATCGACACCCATCGCTTCAACACGCTCAATCAGATTCTCATCAATCATGGTTCCAGCGGCCATTAACACATCTTGTGTATTAGGATCTAAAATATCCTGAGCGACAACACGCCCTAACACTCTCTCGCCCAAGGTTTCGATGATGTCACCACCCTCAATCACTGGAGCCATAGTTAAACCTTTATCCGTACCACAATCGTGTTCAGTAACCACTAAATCTTGCGCAACATCAACTAAACGTCGAGTGAGATAACCCGAGTTAGCCGTTTTCAATGCCGTATCAGCCAAGCCTTTACGAGCACCGTGCGTCGAAATAAAGTATTGAAGAACGTTCAAACCTTCGCGGAAGTTAGCAGTAATCGGCGTCTCAATAATGGAGCCATCTGGACGCGCCATCAAACCACGCATACCGGCTAACTGACGAATCTGCGCTGGCGAACCACGCGCACCGGAATCAGCATACATGAACACTGAGTTATAAGAATCTTGAAATTCTTCTTCACCATCACGATTAATAACAGACTCTTTAGAAATACCATCCATCATTGACTTGGCAACCAAATCATTGGCACGCGACCAAATATCGATAACCTTATTGTATTTTTCGCCTTGCGTAACCAAACCAGAAGCAAACTGGCTTTCAATTTCTTTTACTTCGTTATCAGCACGCTCAATGATCTCTGCCTTACTTTCAGGGATATCGAAATCGTTAACACCGATAGATGAACCTGAAACCGTAGAGAAACGGTAGCCCATATACATCAGCTGGTCAGCAAAAATAACGGTAGATTTCAAACCTACCACGCGATAACAGAAATTGATT
Source organism: Cellvibrionaceae bacterium (assembly GCA_050298695.1). Lineage (GTDB taxonomy): Bacteria > Pseudomonadota > Gammaproteobacteria > Pseudomonadales > Cellvibrionaceae > CANLBN01. The sequence continues at coordinate 3,653 of JBNKUQ010000013.1, read as the reverse complement.
ACAGAAGAAATAGCCTTCTTCACCATCGGCTTGTTGACCATTTCAAAGCTGATACCATCAGGCACAATTTCCCAAAATAGAACTCGCCCAACGGTAGTATCAAATAAGGTTCGCTTACTGGCTTTCTCACCATCTTCACCCGTAAAGACCTCGGTAACGCGTACTTTAATGCGAGCTTGAAGGTCCACTTGACCTGAGTAATAAGCACGAGAAACTTCTGCAACATCGGCAAAGGCCATACCTTCACCTTTAGCATTAATGCGCTCACGCGTCATCCAGTACAAACCTAAAACAACGTCCTGTGAAGGCACAATGATTGGCTCACCGGATGCTGGAGAAAGTATGTTGTTGGTTGACATCATCAACGCACGAGCTTCAAGCTGAGCTTCGATCGTCAATGGTACGTGAACCGCCATTTGGTCACCATCGAAGTCAGCGTTATAGGCGCCACAAACGAGCGGGTGCAATTGAATCGCTTTACCTTCAATAAGAACCGGTTCAAATGCTTGGATACCCAAACGGTGCAATGTAGGTGCACGGTTTAATAAAACCGGATGCTCACGAATCACTTCATCAAGGATATCCCAAACAACGGGCTCCTCGCGCTCAACCATTTTCTTAGCAGCTTTAATGGTGGTTGCGAGACCACGTAGTTCTAGCTTGCTAAAAATAAAGGGCTTAAACAATTCCAAAGCCATTTTTTTAGGTAGACCACATTGATGCAGACGCAAAGTCGGACCGGTTACGATCACAGAACGACCGGAGTAATCAACACGCTTACCCAATAAATTTTGACGGAAGCGACCTTGCTTACCTTTGATCATATCGGCAAGCGACTTCAGTGGACGCTTATTTGAGCCCGTAATCGCTCGACCACGTCGACCATTATCCAGCAAGGCATCGACGGCTTCTTGGAGCATACGCTTTTCGTTACGAACAATAATGTCTGGCGCATTTAAATCTAAGAGACGCTTTAGACGGTTGTTACGGTTAATCACTCGACGATATAAGTCGTTTAGATCCGAAGTAGCAAAACGACCACCGTCTAGAGGTACTAAGGGGCGAAGATCAGGTGGCAATACTGGCAAAGCCTGCATAATCATCCACTCAGGCTTATTACCCGAGTGATAAAATGCTTCTAGTAGCTTAAGGCGCTTAGATAGCTTTTTAATTTTTGTTTCTGAGTTAGTCGCCGGAATTTCATCTCGCAAGCGATTAATTTCTTCTTCAAGATTGATATCTATCATCAAGTCTTGAATCGCTTCTGCGCCCATTTTCGCTTCAAACTCATCCGGAAATTCTTCCATCGCTTCGAAAAATTCTTCATCCGTCAACAGCTGACCTTTCTCAAGCGTTGTCATTCCTGGGTCAGTAACGACATAAGACTCAAAATACAATACACGCTCAATACTACGTAAGGTCATATCCAGTAATAAACCAATGCGGCTAGGCAAAGACTTTAAAAACCAAATATGTGCAACCGGACTCGCCAATTCGATATGGCCCATACGGTCACGACGCACTTTTGCCAGCGTGACTTCAACACCACATTTCTCACAAATAATACCGCGGTGCTTCATGCGCTTATACTTACCACACAAGCACTCATAGTCTTTTATCGGACCAAAGATTTTGGCGCAGAATAAACCTTCACGCTCAGGCTTGAAGGTACGATAGTTAATGGTTTCAGGTTTTTTAACTTCACCAAAAGACCAAGAGCGAATCATTTCAGGAGATGCCAAACCAATTCGGATTGCATCAAACTCGTCGTTCTGTCCTTGGGACTTCAATAAATTGAGTAAGTCTTTCAAGGGTTTTCCTCCATTAGGGGATTAAATTCTTATTACCGCTTAAAGCAGTACCGTTGGGTAAAAAGCACTTCTCAGTGCTTTTTAAGAGTCGTTTTCCAACTCCATATTAATACCCAACGAACGGATTTCTTTAACCAATACGTTAAAGGACTCCGGCATTCCGGGCTCCATACGATGATCGCCATCAACAATGTTCTTATACATTTTGGTTCGACCCGCAACGTCATCCGACTTAACGGTTAACATTTCTTGCAAGGTATAAGCAGCACCGTAAGCTTCAAGGGCCCACACTTCCATCTCTCCAAAGCGCTGACCACCAAATTGTGCTTTACCACCCAATGGTTGCTGCGTGACCAAACTATAAGAGCCGGTTGAACGTGCATGCATTTTGTCATCCACCAAGTGGTTTAACTTCAACATGTACATATAACCGACTGTGACAGGACGACTAAAGGCATCACCTGTACGGCCATCAAACAAGGTCATTTGACCACTTTCAGGCATGTCCGCAAGGTTCAACAATTGTTTAATTTCTGTTTCTTTTGCGCCATCAAATGCACGGGTTGCCATCGGCACACCACCGCCGAGATTCTTAGCAAGTTCAATGATTTCATCGTCAGAGAAACTCTTAAGATCTTCCTTAACTCTTGCATCACCAATTTTGTTATAAATCTCTTCTAACAATTCGCGGATTTTGGCAACGGACTGTTGCTGCTTGATCATGTCATCAATCTTGCTACCCAAACCTTTGGCGGCAAGCCCCAAATGGGTTTCCAGTACCTGTCCCACGTTCATACGTGAAGGTACACCCAGAGGGTTAAGAACAATATCAATAGGATCACCATTTTCGTCAAATGGCATGTCTTCAACCGGCATGATCACAGAGATAACACCTTTGTTACCATGACGACCCGCCATCTTATCTCCAGGCTGAATACGACGCTTAACCGCAAGATAAACCTTCACGATTTTTAAGACACCAGGCGCAAGATCATCGCCGGTCTGTAACTTGCCTTTTTTATCTTCGAAACGCTCATCAAGAATTTTGCGACGTTCTTTTAATTGCTCATCGGCACGATCAAGTTGTTCGTTAAGACTGTCATCTTCAACACGCAGATTAAACCACTGATCTTTTTCAAGTTCAGCCAAGATTTCAGCACTTAACTCGGTACCTTTCTTAACACCTTTACCGCTAACGACTTTGCTTCCGATCAAGGCAGCTTGCAAACGCTCAAAGGTGGCACCTTCAACAATGCGATACTCTTCGTTCAAATCTTTACGAACTTGTGAAAGCTGCATTGCCTCAATATCTTTTGAACGAGAATCTTTTTCTAAACCATCGCGGGTAAAGACTTGTACATCGATAACCGTACCCTTGGTACTAGAAGGTACACGCAATGAGGTGTCTTTTACATCCGACGCTTTTTCACCAAAGATAGCTCGAAGCAATTTTTCTTCTGGCGTCAGCTGAGTTTCACCTTTTGGCGTTACTTTACCTACCAAAATATCACCAGGCCCAACTTCTGCGCCAATATAAACAATGCCTGACTCATCCAGTTTAGATAAGGCACTTTCACCGACATTCGGAATATCCGCTGAGATTTCTTCACTACCCAACTTAGTATCACGAGCGATACAAGTTAACTCTTGAATATGGATCGTGGTAAAACGATCTTCCTGAACGACACGCTCAGATACAAGAATGGAATCCTCAAAGTTGTAACCATTCCAAGGCATAAAGGCGATACGCATGTTTTGACCTAGCGCCAACTCACCCATATCCACTGAAGGACCATCCGCCAAAATATCACCACGGGTAATGGTATCCCCAACACTCACGAT
>JBNKUQ010000012.1:0-49116 GCA_050298695.1 Cellvibrionaceae bacterium | reverse complement strand
TAAATTACCTTCGTCAGGTAATAAAAGGGCCACTTGTTTTGGGCGCATTTCGATGAGTGAGTTAAGTAACTGTAAGTCTAGAGGTAACTCAGTACTGGCAGGGTGGTTGGGGTTGGCGCTGACCCAATTATTAACTTGGATACGCTTCTCGTCTAAACTACCTTCGTTTTTTTTGTTGATAGTGGCAAGTTCATACCAACCTGACAACAACGGGTCCTTAATAGAGGCTATTTGTAACTGTAGTTCTTCAAGAGGTAGCTTTGCGAGTTCTTGCCAAAGTAGCTCATTATTTTCTGTAATATCAATGGTTTCTGTCAGCAGTGCACTCAAATTGGCTCGTTCTTTAACACTCTCAACAGAGAAGCCAAATTGGCTGTAGGTTTCCGCTTTATATCGATGTAATTGTTGGCGATACTCCAATGACAGTGTTGGCCAGAGGCTGTCTAGGCGCTGGCTTTGCAATAAGTATCGCATCTGAAAAATTGCTTGATCAGCACTGTAAAGTTGTCCCGCGGTGATGACATAGCGAATATATTCGCTGTCGTTTAATAAAGATGGGTCTACTCGGTTGATAAGCGATAAGCCTCGGTTAATTTCTCCTAGTGCACGTAGTTGTTCGGCAAGTGTGATGTAGCGACTTTCTTTTTCTGGCGAGCTTTGTTGTTCGACAAGCGCTATCTCTTGATTAATATCCGCTACAGCGGACGATGTCGATTGTGATACAGTGGGTGTTGTGCCAGAGCAAGCGTTCAATAAGAAACTGACAACAAGCACGATTAGTAATGGTAGGGTGCGTGTTCCATTGAGCGTTCCTTTAAGTAAGCCACTTTTTTGTTTGAATATTGTGGGCTTGAATATAGGGTGAAAAATCTTAACCGTGTTGAAAAAAGTTGGAAGCATAAAATGACTCTTGTTAAGCAAATTGCATCGGTGCATTGGCGCTATTATTTCTACTATCTCTGTATAGTGTTCAGATCTATCAATCTACTAACTACCTGCTAACTAATAGTAACTGGCACAAATATGCTATTTTACCAGTCTTACCAATAGATAACCTACATCCACTGACACAATAATATGACGGACAACAATACAGGTATTCTTTATATTGTCGCCACGCCCATAGGCAATTTGGCGGACATGACTCAGCGAGGCTTGGATACTCTGCATCAAGTCGACTATATAGCAGCTGAAGATACTCGACATAGTGCTCGATTGATGGGCCATTTTAACATTACTACACCACTAATTGCTTATCATGATCACAGTGATGTGAAGCGTTTACACAAAATTAGTCAATATTTGCACAATGGCCAATCTATTGCCCTCATTTCAGATGCTGGAACCCCCCTCATTTCTGACCCTGGTTACCAATTAGTCAAAGTGTTGCGGGAGCAAGGTATACAAATCGTACCTGTGCCAGGTGCGTGTGCCCTAATCGCCGCCTTATCCGCTGCGGGTTTGCCTACCGATAAGTTTACTTACGAAGGCTTCTTACCTGCTAAAGCACAAGCGCGTCAGCGCGCTTTAGCATTATTGGTTCAAGAGGAAAGAACCATGGTGTTTTATGAGTCAACCCACCGCATTGTCGACTCATTAAAAGCAATGATGGAAGCCTTTGGTTCAGAGCGATCTGCTGCGATGGGGCGAGAGTTAACCAAGACCTACGAAACAATCTACAGTGCTAGCCTTGCGAATATTTACGAAAAAGTTATCTCGGACCCTAACCAACAACGAGGTGAATTTGTCGTTGTGGTCGGTGGTTATGAAAAGTCTAAGGTGGGTATTTCTTTAGACGATAAGTCGGTGATTGCGACGATGAATATCCTGTTAGAAGAGTTACCCATTAAACAGGCTTCTGTCATTGGAGCTAAATTAACGGGTTTAAATAAGCGTGATTTATATCAGTGGGCTTTAGATAATAAAAAAGCCGAGTGAGAAAATTTTGTTTAGGGGGGGGAGGGCCTACTAATAGCTATTTTTATGTTGTTGGCGCTGCCCAATAACAGACAACGCTGCGACGCGATACGCTTCGGCTAAGGTTGGAAAATTAAAAATACTCTCGACAAAAATATCCACGTTCGATTCTGATATAATCGCCATCTGTCCAATGTGAATTAACTCGGTTGCCCCTTCACCTACAATCATGACCCCAAGAATTTTTTCGCCATTGGGATCGCAAATTATTTTTAGCATACCATCTTGTATCCCGGAGATTTGTCCACGGGCAATTTCCTCAAAAAGAGCAATGCCAACCACGACATCTCCAAAGTAGTGGCGCGCTGCCTTTTCTGTTAAACCAACTGCAGAGAGTTCTGGAATTCCATAAATTCCAGTGGGAATCATCTGAGCCATTTCGCCTTGAGTAATATCGTAGGCGTTTAAAATGGCTCTTCGGCCTTGCTCCATTGAGGTGGATGCCAATGCGGGCGGACCAATGACATCGCCAGCGGCAAAAACGCTTTCAACATCAGTTTGCAATTTCCAGTTTACAGAAATCAATCCACTTTCGTTGAGTGATAGGCCGATGTTTTCTAGTTTTAAATCTTGTGTATTGGCAATGCGGCCCGCAGCGCAGAGTAATTTCTCGCTGTGAAGTTTTTCCCCATTAGCTAGCTCGACCGTAACTTTATCGTTATCCCAATAAGCTTTTTCTACGGTGGTATTGCCTATCCAAGTTCCTCCCATTGACACAAAAGCGTGTACAAATTTGTCGGTTAAGTCTGTATCCAAAAATCCTAATGGCTCAGGATATTTATCAATCATCGTAACCTTAACATCTAGAGCCTGGAAAATAGAGGCATATTCACTCGCAATCACTCCACCCCCTAAAACAATTAAACTTTTAGGTAAGTAGAGCATTGATAAAATGGAGTCACTGTCGTAGATATGTTCGTGGTCAATAGCAATGTTGTGGGGAGTCCGTGGAGATGAGCCCGTAGCGATGACAATTTTTTCTCCACTAATGACTTTTGATGAGCCTCTAACCGGGCTAATTTCAATTTCATGTTCACTCTTGAATGCGGCTCGTCCATGTATGCGGTCAATATTGTTGCGTTTAATTTGTTTTTCCATATATTGATCGTGTGCTTTGATGACATCATCTAAGCGGTCAATCAATATCGACATCTCTAACTTATGGGAAAAAATAAAGTCTGTAGATAAGCGAGCATTAGCACGTAAATGTGTAATTCTTAAAGCATTCTCGCGGAGGGTTTTAGAGGGAATTGTCCCTCGGTGCACGCAGGAGCCACCTAAAAAACGGTCTCGCTCAATCAATGCTACTTGCTTTTTTAATTTAGCAGATTGCACCGCTGACTTCTGACCCGCTGGACCGCTACCAATAACGATAACATCATAGTCATAACTCATATCGACAGTGTATCCATTTGTGTTTTAATAAAAGCTTCTTTTTCGATAATGGCATTAACCTCGTCAGGGTAAAGATTAATCGTATCTAAGGTAGGTGAGTTCATGAGCTCTTCTCGAGTCACTTTAGTGGGAGTGAGCATCAGACTGGCTAATAGACTACTAAATGCAATCGTTGCCGCTAATTCAGAATAGGAAGGCGCTTTATCATAATTTTTATGGAAGCTAATGGTTTCGGCAACAATATCGGGCAGATCCCACTCACGACAAACAATTTCACAATAGCGGCTTTCAAATTCATTAAAGAGCGTATCTAGTACTTCATCATCCAATGGCTTCGTTTCTTTGGGCATGAAATCCGCAATAGCTTGTAGAATAACGGGCTTAGCAATACTGTGTAATAAACCACATAAAAAGGCGGCCTCTACGTTGTTGCGCGTGCTGCGTGCTACCTCTTTTGCATAGAGGGCTGTTGCTAAAGCATGTTGCCAAATAATGGAAATATGGTGTTCGTAGAGTGGTGCATTAAACATGGTACTATTGAGTGAAGTGGATAGGGCAATATTGCTAATTTCATTCATCCCCAAGCGAGAAACGGCTTGTTGTATTGAGACCACGTTCACGTTAGGACTATAGGCAGCAGAGTTTGCTATTCGCATAACATGCCCACCTAATGTGGGGTCGGTTTGAATAATGTTAGCGAGTTGAATTGAGTCAGAATCTGGGTTTTGGGTCAGGACAATAACACGATGGGCTGTTTCTGGTAGTACAGGGACATCTATTGTGCCCGACGTGATGGCATCATTCAGCTTCGCGGTTATTGCTTTTACATTATTTGATGGCTCTGACATAGGTATCCTGTAAGGTTGTCCAGAAAGTTCTCTTTAGGGCACCTCTAAAAATTGCCTTTTGCCCGCTGGCGACGTTGCGGTCGTACTCAACCAATCTACTTGGAGCAGATTTGGGCCTGCCGACACGGTAACGCTCATGTATACCGTATACAACACTGCGCTTTTGGGCTTCGCACCATCCATGACGCTCGGTTTTTCAGCCAACAGCGTTGCCCAAATTTGTTCCCGCAGATTTATCGTGCGCCCGCGCCTTGCCTACAGGACGTAGGTAATGAGCATGAGCGGCAGCATAGCCAGCGAATAAAAATTTTAATTTTTAGAGAAGCCCTTTCCTTTATAGTGTAGATCAAAAAATTTAACACGTGTACTGAATATACATACTCTAAAGGTCTTTTTTATACTGGAGCTAAGCGAGAAATTCTCTGAGTCTTAACGGAGTCTAAGACTCTGTAAAAACAGCTCACAAATTCAAGATCAGTGACTCGACAAAGCAAGATCTATCTACAATACTTAATAAAGCCATTTTTCACCCCCTCCTTTTTTGAACTAATTGGAAAGCTAGTATGAATACTCGCGATATCATGACCTTGCCCGCTGAGACTATCGATAAAATATTACGTGCCATTCCTTTTTATAAATCAGTCAAAAAACAAGATGAGTCCCAATATCGGGAATTATTGCGTTATTCGCGTATTTTTCAGTTTAGCTCAGGTGAACAAGTGCTGACGCGTGGACAGATGGATAGTTGGTCTTATTTTTTGGTAAAGGGGCAATTGGTGGTGTCTTTACCCGACCAGCATGGGCGCCAACTACATGTTAACTATGTGACTCCTGGAGAAGTTTTTGGCGATTTAGCCGTTTTACTAAAAATACCTCGTACAGCCGATGTAAGAGTCGATGAAAGTTGCCGTGAAGCTATTGTATTTGGTACAGATTTTAGTATGTTCGGCCAAGTATTGAATTTTAGTATTATCTCCATGGAAACCAAATTAACTTATTACCGCCATACGGTACAAACCTTGCGTTGGAAGTTAGAAATGTACCGTTCCAAATACAGAAGCCATGAGCTTGCCGATAAGCATCGCGCCATTAAAGTGTACAATGGTCCAAAAGATACTCCAGAAGAAGTGCAAGCCCTTTACCAACAGTCTGTGGATTTTGCCAAATTATTGGTGGAATGGAATAAAGCCTTCGGCAATTTATCCGTTGTTGAAGGTAGAATACCTGAGCCGAATATCGCTATTTAGTTTAGATATGTCTTTTATTCGCTTTTCCATGCCTCATAACCACCAATGAGGCTATATACCTCTTCAAAGCCTTGTTCAAACAATAAATGAGCCGCTGATTGACTGGCATAACCATGAAAGCAATAAATAATTAATGGTCTATCCAGGTCGCAGTCTCTAACAAAATCATCCATATTTTCATTGTTTAGGTGTTTTGCACCGTTAATATGCCCGGATTCGTAACTGGTTTGATCACGGATATCAACAATGGTGATCATTTTTCTCTGTAGTAATTTTCGAGCATCGGTAATGGAGATATGGTTGACAGACATCGCTGATAGAGGCGCCTTGTAGAGTGTTAGAGCTAAAGATTTAAGGATATAAAAGGCTATGATTTATAGCAATTCTTAATCAATTAAAGTTATCTGAGCTTAATAGCGACATCACTATGAGCTTCTATACTTAAAACTACTGTAGGAATGATTTGTTTACTTATGATATATCGAGTGTTATTACTTTATTTTGCGTTGGTAGGCTCTGCCGTAGCTGACCAGGAGCGCTTTAAAGACGTTGATCTCTGGCTGCCAATTGCTTATCTAGAAAAGTGGGGAGCATTTTTCCAAGCCGCTGATAAAGCAAAAAATGACCCTTATTGTCGTCAGTTATTAAGTGGTAGATTGAGTGAAAGTCAATCTAGCCTTGATCATCCTATTTTTATTTTTCGCTGCCGTGCTGAAGATCGTACGATATATACAATTCAAGTCGATGGAAATACGATGATGGTTACCAATGCATATGGTGATCAACAGCGTAAATTGGAGGAAGAGCGCTTAGCCGCTGAAGCGCAACGCTTAGAGGAAGAGCGTAAGCGTTTATCTGAAGAAGAAAAACGTCGTCAGGAAGGGGAAGAAAAACGCCGGCAGGCAGAAGAACAGCGACGACTTGCTGAAGAACAAGCCCGAATAGAAGAAGAACAGAGGAAAAAAGAGGCTGAAGCGGCAGAACAGCGTTTAAAGGAACAAAGAGAAGCCGAGAAAATAGCAAAATTGATTGCCAAAAGGCATCAAGAAGAAACTCAATATTGGAATATATGTCGAAGTGAGATGCAAAAGCGCTTAAAAAATTTCGAAGAATTGACTTTGCTATCTGACCCGTCCCCAGAACCACTGATTCAGTTCGATCAATTTACTTTCACTTTAGATTTCGATGCCGTTAACCCCATGAAAAAGACACTTCACTTTGAAATAAGCTGTGTTATCAGTGCCTTGGATTACTATCGGGTTGATATCAAGCCCAGGCAGAACAATAAAGCTAATTCACCATAAAAGACCATAAGAATGGGATAAATCAGTAGTTCATTTATAGGTTATTGATACTACCCCAAAGAGAATACCATTATTTGAGTAAAAAAAAGGCCCAAATGCAAATTTGGGCCTTGGAGAACTCTCTTAACTTAAGAGAAATTACTTTTTAGCTGCCTTTTTAGCGGCTTTCTTTTTAGCTGCTAATTTAGCTTTAGCAGCGGCTTTTTTCTCGGCCGATTTTTGTTTCTTAGTTAGAGCAGCTTCTGCTTTAGCAACGGCTGTTTCAATTGCAGTGGCTTCTTTATGTACAGATTCAGCTTGTTTTAGTTGAGCTTTTAAGTCATTTAGTGAGGATTTTTCAGAAGCTGCAGCGGCTTTTGCTGCTGCTGCAGCTTTACTGGCTGCTGCAAGTTGGCTTTTGGTAGCAGCGGTTGCTTTCTTCTTGCGGATAGCAGCAACTTTGTTACTTGCTGCTTTTGCTTTACTGGTAGCACTGGTTACGGCTTTTGATCCAGATGCGATTTCTTTTTTGAGGCTAGCAACTTGCTTTGCGCGAGCTGAGCTCAGTTCTTTTTTGAGTTTTGCAATCTCTGTTTCTAACTTCTTAACAGGGTCGACTGATGTTTTTTTACGAGGAGCCATAGTGTGTATCCTTTAAAGGTTAACAAAAAGTAAAGATTATTAGTTTTAATTTTACGGATGCGATTATACAGTTAATAGTAGCAGAATAAATATTGCGCAACTTTTTTTTTTAAAAAAAATGCCATTTTTAATAAAAAAATCACTTTTTTTATCAAAATTACTCCTTTTTTTCATTTTTTTGAAGTTAGGGTGTATTTTTTAAGATGGAGAAAAGTATCTTTTAAAGAAAAATAGTCTCTTTTAAATTACTTCAGAGTTTGTTTTTTATATAACCTTTATAGAATGATCTAAGAAGTCTATATATATTTATCTACTCCTCTGAATAGGTAGTTATTCATATCTAGTTTAGGGTTTTGCCTGAGGTTAAAAATGAAAAAGGTCATTTTAAGAAAAGTTAACCAAGGTTTATCTTTCTTACCTGTTAGTTTTGAAAGGAGGTGTCTTTTCTTAAAGGATATTAGGAAGTTTCCCTTTTGTTTTCTCATATCGATATCATTTTTGACTTGCTCACATGGATTTATTTTTTAAAACGGGGATTAAAAATAAGAATAATCTTAGGTGGATCGTTTTATATTAAAATTATTATCTGTTTTTGGTAAGCAATCTGTTACAAAAACGGCTCTCAATTCTCTCAATTACTGCGGTTTCTCATGTAAATGATGCTTTCATTTTTGCATACCGAAGCATATACTGTTTTTTTGTACAGTATTCGATTCTGTGGAATCAATTATTTACTCAAAAAGGGGGGCATTAATGAGAAAAGTCATTCATTGTGATGCTGATTGTTTTTTTGTTGCTTTAGAAATGCGTGATGACTCTGAATTACGGGGATTACCTGTTGCTGTTGGCGGTGATCCGGGACGAAGAGGGGTGATATCGACTTGTAATTATGAAGCGCGAGCCTTTGGTGTTCATTCTGCTATGGCATCAGCCTATGCAAAGAAATTGTGTCCGCAGTTAATTATTTTACCTCACAATATGAATAAATACCGAGAGGCCTCTACTGCAATGCGCGAAATCTTCTTAGAGTATTCGGATGTGATTGAACCTCTATCCTTAGATGAGGCATTTTTGGACGTCACTTCTAGTCATCATTGTTTGGGAAGTGCGACTTTAATTGCTAAAGATATACGGCGGCGTATCCAGGGTGAAATAGGAATTACAGTTTCAGCTGGGGTAGCGGAGAATAAGTTTCTCGCGAAAGTGGCGAGCGACTGGCAAAAACCGGATGGGCTTACGGTTATTCAGCCAGACAGGGTACGCTTTTTTTTGAAAACCTTGCCTATCCAATGTTTGCCTGGCGTTGGCCCAGCAGCACTTAAAAAACTCCAGTCTTTAGGTGTGTCTACTTGTTATGATTTACAGTCATTGGGAGAGTTAGCGTTAGTTAAACAGTTTGGTAAGTTTGGTGAGCGTCTTTTTCAATTGAGTTATGGTGAAGATTCTCGTCCGGTTAAAATGCGCGATTTTCGTAAATCTCTCAGTGTTGAACACACTTTTAGCAACGATATTGCTACGCTCAAGGAAGCCCTGGATAGTCTGACTTTGTTATTACATAAATTATCGTCGCGTTTACAGTTGTTGGGTTCTACTTTTGTGATTAAGTCTATTTTTATTAAACTAACATTTTTTGATTTTCAAAAAACGTCCATGGAAACCAGTATAAGCACAGCCTCTCTTGAGGAATATCGTATGCTCCTGACGACGCTACATCGTCGTTATCAAAAACCCATCCGGCTGATTGGTTTAGGGGTTCGATTTAAAGAAAATAACATGCTTAGCGATAGCCAATTACCCTTATTTAACGCAGTTTAAATTGGCTAATAATACTATTTAAGGCTTTAGCCGCTTCATTGATTTCGTTACTCTTTCCTAATACGGTAACCGCGCTATTGGCATTTTTTGAAGCCAAATCGTCAATTGCGGCAATATTATCATTCATGGTTTTGCCAACAGAACTTTGCTCTTCTGCACTAGTGGCGATACGCAAATTCATACTGGTAATATCTTTAATTTGTGTTGAGATGGTTTGCAGAGCCACTTTCGCTTTTTCGGCTTCATCGACGCAGACGGTTACCGCTTCGTGGCCATTATTCATAATGCCTACCGCAGAATTGGCATTTTGTTGTAGTTGTTCGATGATATTGTTAATTTCCAAGGTGGACTCTTGAGTTCGACTGGCTAAGGCTCTGACTTCATCGGCCACTACCGCAAATCCCCGTCCTTGTTCACCAGCGCGAGCGGCTTCGATGGCTGCGTTCAATGCCAGTAAGTTGGTTTGCTCGGCGATGCTATTAATGACACCAACAACGGAACCAATATTCTCACTAGTGGCTTCCAATTCTTTGATAATGGTAACCGCTTCTTCTACATTGGAGGCCAAGTTTTGTATTGCTTTGGTAGTCGTTTCAACGATGCTAGTGCCTTCTGATGCAGATTGGCTTGCAGATGTCGCTGCCTGCTCTGCGGTACTAGCACTTTCTGCAACTTCATGTGCTGCAATACTCATTTCATTCATTGAATGGCTAACGGCTTGGGTGGATTCTCGTTGTCTTTCGGTGCCTTCTTTATTATCGGTGGAGGCTTCTGACATAATAGACGATGAGCTAAATAAAATGCCAGATTGACTTTCCACCTGGATCATTAGTTTTTGTATTTTTTCAATAAAGTGATTGAAGTATTTTGATAAAATGCCAATTTCGTCGTCGCTGTCACTGTGCAAGCGAGCGGTTAAATCTCCGTGTCCCTGGGATAAATCTTTCATCACATCGATAGTTTTATTGAGTGGTTTTACTAGAATTTGGGCGAAAACAATAACTGCAATAACCGCAATAATAATTGCAATAATGCAAATAAATGTCGCGCTAATGGCAATGCTGCTGACTAGTTTGTCAGCTAGTTGAGTGGCTTCGCTCTCATCCATTGTGGCCAGTATTGCCCACTTTTGCCCCAGAATATCTATGGGTTCGTATAAAGCCAGTACTTCTTTACCGGTATATTTTGTGTATTGGGTTGCCCCTTTTTCGCCATTGAGGGCCGCTTCTACTGCAGGATTATCAATCTTTTGCAGCAACATATTAGAGTCTAATTGATTGATGCGCTTTAGTGTTGCTTCATCGACGAGCTGTTTGTTGCGAAGCATATTAAGATAGGTTTCTTTGTCTTCGATAAACCCTCGGCTTAAGCTACGCAGGGTTTTGTCTTTGCCAACAATAATTGTTTCCCCTGTTTTTCCCATTCCTACATTTTCCCATTGCCCACCATGGGTCATTACCTTGTTGATGTAATCTATGGGCATTTGGAAAATTATGACGCCGATTTTTTCACTGCCATTGTAAATAGGAGAAGAGATAAATGATGCAGCGGCCTCATAGGAAGGGTAGTAGGCGGCGAAATCTGTTAAATAAGTATAATCATTGTCGCTAGCAGTCGCAGATTTACGAAAAGCTTCGCCGATGCCCGTATTGGCATAGGGGCCGTCGATCAGTGAAGTGGCGAAGTCTAGCTCTTTAAAGACCGAATAGATAATATGGCCGGTTTTGATGTCGGCGATAAAAATATCGTAGTAGCCAAACTGGTTCAGAAACTTTTGCGTGTAAGGATGTAAGGATTTATGGGCTTCACTGTAAGTGGTGGAATCATTTGCTTGATTTAAAGTATCCTTGCGGCCGAGGGGATTTTCATTCGCGGCGATATAGTTATATTGCAGAGCAAGAGAGTTTTCATCCAATTGATTGACGATTGTATCAATATCTGTTTTCTTGGCATTAATTTGTTGGTACTTGGCGGCAAACTGGTTTTGATAATAGTCTTTAATCGTGCTTTTTTGTGTGGCGGCATCAGGAAGGCCTTTGGCATCACTACTGTAGCTAAAGTAGGATTGTTTAAATGCAAGAGTATGTTCTATTATCACTGGTGACGATGACATCACTTGAACTTGCCCTTTAATCTCATCAAAGTAGCTTGTTATATTTTCTTTGGTTAAGCTTGCTAAGGCGGATAACTCTTTAGTGGCAGCTTTGGTTAGTGCTTCATGAGACTGACGAGATGTGTTGTAGCCCGTAATAATGTTGGAAGCTAATAAGGCTAAAGTGACTAGAGTACTAGCCCCAATAATAAGCTTGGTTTGAATTTTCATAGTTTTCTCAAATGAAAGTAAAAGACAAATGTTATTCTTTTAGTTGTAGTTGAAAAGCAAAGAAAATCAAGCGGATAGGGTCGCTGTTTGCATTAAACTTTGCACGTGAGAAGACGTGAAGAGCCTCTGATTTGCTGCAATTTTTGCGTAATAATCAGAGGTTTCTTAAAGTGTGTACTACTTTCTTTTAAAGGTAAGCCTGAATAGGCGCGCAAGAGCAAACGAGGTTGCGGTCGCCGTAGACATTGTCGATCCGGCTGACACTGGGCCACACTTTGTGTTGCTTAAGCCACGGAGCGGGGAAGGCGGCAATTTCACGGGTGTAACTGTGATTCCAGTCTTCTGTCCATAGCTCTTCCTGAGTGTGAGGTGCATTCACCAGTGGATTGTCATCGCTTGTATAGTGCCCATTAATGACCTGGGTAATTTCTTGGTGAATGATAATCATGGCTTCACAAAAGCGATCTAATTCCCCGAGAGATTCGGATTCTGTTGGCTCGATCATCAGAGTTCCCGCCACAGGGAAGCTCATCGTCGGTGCATGAAAGCCAAAGTCCATTAAGCGCTTAGCAATATCTTCTTCTGTAATACCGCTGCTGGCTTTTAGCGGGCGTAAATCCAGCAAGCACTCGTGAGCCACCCGCCCATTATTACCTGTGTATAAAATAGGGTAGTGGGGGCTTAATTTTTTGGCGATGTAGTTGGCGTTTAATATGGCCACTTCTGTGGCTAAACGCATACCTTCTTGCCCCATCATTTTGATATACATCCAACTAATGGGCAAAATGCTGGCTGAACCCCATGGCGCAGAGGAGATCGTGCCGTAAATTTCATTTGTCTCGGGTATATTGCGCACAGGGTGGCCTGGAAGAAAGGGGGCAAGGTGTGCTTTAACGCCAATAGGTCCCATGCCTGGACCGCCGCCGCCATGAGGAATACAAAAGGTTTTGTGTAGATTAAGATGGGAAACATCACCACCAAAATGACCCGGTGCAGCAACACCGACCAGGGCATTCATATTGGCACCATCGACATAAACCTGGGCTCCAATGCCATGAATTTTGTCGCAAAGTGTTTTGATACCAGCTTCAAAAACACCATGAGTTGAAGGGTAAGTGACCATGATGCAGGCA
This sequence comes from Cellvibrionaceae bacterium, assembly GCA_050298695.1. Lineage (GTDB taxonomy): Bacteria > Pseudomonadota > Gammaproteobacteria > Pseudomonadales > Cellvibrionaceae > CANLBN01. Next base: position 36,453 of record JBNKUQ010000012.1, on the reverse strand, counting down.
ATTTGCTCACCGAGTTCATCGATTTTTTGCTGTAGGTCATTTAAATCGACATTGCCTCTTTCGTCACACTTAATTACAACGACTTTCATGCCAACCATTTGTGCAGATGCAGGGTTGGTGCCGTGTGCTGATGAGGGAATTAAACAAATGTGCCGGTGAGCTTCGCCTTTGTGGGCAAAATAATTTTTTATGGCAATTAATCCCGCATATTCACCTTGAGAACCCGCATTGGGTTGTAAACTGACACGATCATAGCCAGTGCAAGCAGCCAGCATATTTTCTAATTCAGCAAATAGTTGTGCGTAGCCTTGGGTTTGTTCTTGTGGCGCGAAGGGGTGAATGCGCCCAAACTGCGGCCAGGTGACGGGAATCATTTCGGCGGTGGCATTTAATTTCATGGTGCATGATCCCAGGGGAATCATCGCATGATTGAGTGCTAAGTCTTTGGTTTCGAGTCGATGCAAGTAGCGCAACATATCGGTTTCGCTGTGGTATAGCGAGAAGGTTTCGTGGTCCAAAATAGCATCGGTGCGTAAACAATTCTCAGGTATTCCATGATGTTCTTGCATTAATTCAGCATCAATTTTTTCTGCATCGATTGATGTTTGTTGGCCGGTAAAAATATTGATTAGCTGAATAATGTCATCGAGTGTTGTTGTCTCGTTAATGCTAACACCGAGTACAGAGGAAATACGAGCAACAGAGTTTTTATCGTGTTTGCGGTAAAACGTACGCAAGTTAATATTAGCATTGGTGGCACGTGCGATTATCGCTTCGGCCTGCTCATTAACCTCAATAGTTAAGGTATCAAAATAGCTTTCGTTTTGCCGTACAAAACCTGCGTTCTTGAGCGCTTTGGCTAATATTCCCGTTAAGCGATGAATGCGGTTAGCGATACGCTTTAAGCCGTCAGGGCCATGATAAATCGCATAAAAAGTACTGATGAGTGCGAGTAATACCTGAGAAGTACAGATATTTGAGTTCGCTTTTTCCCGGCGTATATGTTGTTCACGGGTTTGCATTGCCATACGCAATGCTGTCTTACCTTTGCTATCGATGGATACTCCAATAATACGTCCAGGCGCGGCACGTTTGAACTGCTCTGAAAACGCAAAAAAAGCAGCGTGGGGTCCACCAAAACCCATGGGTACACCAAAGCGTTGGTTGCTACCAACAACAATATCAGCTCCCATGTCACCAGGCGATTTGAGTAGTACTAGAGACATTATGTCTGCTGCAACCGTAACCAATACATTTTTACTGTGAGCTAATTCAATGATCGGACTTAGGTCTGATACTTCACCATTGGAGCCGGGGTATTGTAATAGCACACCAAAGCATTCGTTTTCTTCCAGCAGTGTTTGAGGCTCACCCACAAGAATGGTAAAGCCAAAATGTTTTGCACGGGTTTTGATAACGGCGAGAGTTTGTGGATGGGTATTTTTATCGACAATAAAGTGGCTGGAGGTATTGCGCTTTTGTTGTCGTTTGCTCATTGCCATGGCTTCTGCTGCCGCAGTGCCTTCATCTAACATTGAGGCATTCGCTAAGTCCATGCCGGTTAGATCGGTAATCATTTGTTGAAAATGCAATAAACCTTCAAGACGGCCTTGGGCAATTTCGGGTTGGTAGGGTGTATAGGCGGTATACCAACCTGGATTTTCCAATACATTGCGCAGGATAACGTTAGGGGTCACAGTATCGTGGTAGCCCATGCCAATATAACTGGTGAAAATAGCATTTTTGTTAGCAATATCTTGCAAGAGTGTTAATGCTTGTTGTTCATCTATAGCGCTATCTAGTTTGAGCGCTTGCTTTTCTAAAATGGATTCAGGAACCGTATCGCGAATCAGAGCCTCTAGGTTGTCTGCATTCAATGTACTCAACATGGTGGCTTGCTGTGTTTGATCGGGTCCGATATGGCGTCTAATAAAGGCTTGGGAATGGCTAAGTGCTTGAATCGATTGTGATAGTAATGTGGAAGAAAAAGTCGACATGTAATACCTAAAAGCTGCTAGCTGAAGAATTTAGAAGGGTCTAGTAAAAAACGCCACATTATACGTGAACTTATGCTTAAAAGGTGAAGTCGGTAACCCTATTACTCAAGGGCACCTCTAAAAATTAGGGTTTTTTCGTGAGAGCAAGAAAGCACTGCGCGCAGAACCGCAGTTTATATGGAATAAATGAGGATTCGAGCACAGTGCTGACGCCGCTATCGCGAACAAAGACAATTTTTAGAGGTACCCTTAACATTGAATTTGAATGATGATAGTGTTGTCTATACGTCGTCACAAAAGAAATAAGGGCATCTCTAAATATTGCTTTTTTGTCCGCTGGCGGCGTTGCGATCGTACTCAACCAATCTGCCTGGAGCAGATTTGGACTTGCCGGGAACGGTGGAGTATAGGGACAGACTCCATCAATGCTCATGTATATCGCATACACTGCGCTTTTCTGCCTACAGGACGTAGGTAATGAGCGTGAGCATTGCCAGCGAACAAAATTCTAATTCTTAGAGGTGCCCATAACACAAAATAAAAGGTAACGATTATCACAACGCTACTTGACACGTTTCCCTCCAAGCCTCTTGCCACCGATCTTATTGATCGTTTTACCGCTGTGCGTCATCAAACAGAACGGTTGGTAGAGCCGTTGTCTGAGGCTGATGCTCAATTGCAATCCATGCCTGATGCAAGTCCGGCTAAATGGCATCTAGCACACACCACCTGGTTTTTTGAAACGTTTATTTTACAAAGTTATTGCGATGGCTATCGACCTTTTGATCCCAGCTATAATTATTTGTTTAATTCTTACTATAACGGTATTGGTAAACAATATCCTCGGCCTCAGAGAGGCTTAATTAGTCGCCCATCCTTGAGCGAGATTATCGATTATCGACATATGATCAGTAATCGTGTGTGTGAATTACTTTGTCATTCGATACAAACAGATCTTATTGGTTTGATCGAACTGGGTATTCAGCATGAGCAGCAACATCAAGAGCTATTGTTAACTGATATCAAACATGCGTTCTTTCATAATCCTACATACCCTGCGTATCAAAGTTTATCTGATTCTCCGTCTTTATTGACAAAAAATACAAATCACCAATGGTTAGAAATGACCGGAGGAATGTTTACCATTGGCGCGAATAAACAGTCTTTTAGTTTTGATAATGAGCGCCCCCAGCATTCTGTTTACCTGCATCCTTATTTTTTGAGTCGCACCTTGGTAAGCAATGGTGATTATCTACGTTTTATTGAGGATGGTGGTTATCAGCGCACTGAACTATGGCTGGCTGATGGATGGGCTTGGTTGCAAAAAAATCGTGCAAGAATGCAGGGAGTCAGTGAGCACCCCTTGTATTGGATTAAGCAAGAAGGGCAGTGGTTCGAATTTTCTTTACATGGTTTATTGCCTTTAAATGAAAGCCAAACGCTGATTCATATTTCTTATTATGAAGCCAGTGCCTATGCCGCTTGGGCAAGTGCCCGTTTACCCACTGAATTTGAGTGGGAAGCAGCAGTTGCAGCGCAGCAAGTTATTCCTCTTTGTGAAAGTATTTGCTTGTCTCCATCCATAACTTCAACAACAAATTCTGATAATGCGTTTGGTCAAGCTTGGCAGTGGACGAGTAGTAGTTATTCCCCTTATCCTGGGTTTACTCCTTTTACCGGTGTGGCAGGAGAATACAATGGTAAGTTTATGTCGAATCAAATGGTATTGCGTGGCAGTTCTTGTGTTACACCCGTAGCGCATGCGCGTTTAAGCTACCGTAACTTTTTTTATGCGCCACAAATGTGGCAATTTACTGGAATTCGTTTGGCAAAGGATGCGATTTAAGTTTGGACATTTATTCTAAAGGTAGAAATATCTATGCAGCCCGAATCCCAATGTATAAAAGATGAAGCGTTTTTTGATGATGTCGTCTCAGGTTTGTCAGAACAACAAAAAACCTTGCCCTGTAAATATTTTTATGACGAGGTAGGTTCTCAGTTATTTGAAAAAATTTGTGAGACTCATGAATATTATGTAACGCGAACAGAATTGTCCTTGTATCAACAATATGCGGATGAAATGTCTACATTGATGGGTGATAGGGGGTTGATTATTGAACCGGGAGCCGGTTCGGTAAAAAAAATTGCACTATTATTGGAAAAGTTAGAGAATCCAGCGGGTTTTGTGCCGATGGATATCTCTGAGAGTATTTTAAAAGAATCGTGTGATTTATTGGCGGAACAGTTTCCTGATATTGATATTAATCCTATCGTTATCGATTTTTTAAATGAACATCAACTATCTTCGGTTTTTAATGCCTTGCCTAAACAACCCTTAGTTAATAAGCGCGTTATTTTTTTTCCGGGTTCGACAATTGGTAATTTTCATCCGGTTGATGCAAGTGCTTTTTTGAAACGTTTCTCTGATAATTTACAGGTGGGAGATGGTTTGTTAATTGGCGTTGACTTAGTAAAAAGTATTCAAACATTAGAAAGTGCTTACAACGATAGCGATGGAGTTACTGCTGACTTTAATTTAAATTTGTTGCGACGCATTAATAATGAGTTAGATGGTGATTTTGATTTAGATGCATTTGACCATCAAGCGGTATTTAATACAGAAAAAATGCGAATTGAAATGCATATAGTGAGCACTAAAGAACAGCAAGTGCAGATAGCTAATCAATGCTTTGAGTTTTCCAAAAATGAAACCATTCATACTGAAAATGCCTATAAATATTCTGTCGAAAGTTTTCAGAAAATTGCTAAGGCAGCTAATTTTCGTTGCCAAAAAATCTGGGTAGATGATGAGGGTTTGTTTAGTATTCACTATTTGGAGAAAGCGCTTTAGAGGTGTTTTTTAATATTTCCCTTTACGGTGACGCTGCCTTCAACTTCTTGTGCTAATTGCATAACGCCGCCTTGAGGAGATAGTTGTCGAACATCTAAGGTGTTTTTTTTGTTCCCTATTTTTTGCCAATATGTCCATAAAACACTGGCTGCGGAGCCAGTGGCAGCATCTTCTGTTTGTCCATATTGGGGGGCAAAATAACGAAAGACAATGCGGTTTTCTGTGTGGGAGTCTCTAGCGGTAATAATGAGTGCTTGGTGTTTAATGGCTTGAATAATGTCATCATCAAGCATGAAATTTTGAATGTATTTAGCTTGAGAAAATTTTGCAATAATATATCCATCCCTTGCTTGGCTTTGAAATAATAGTTTTGCTTTTGGTAGACTTTGATGCAGACTCGATGCAGTGCCAATAGGTTCTAATGGAGTCAGGGGCAGCCTTATTTTATAGCTGCTGTTGTCTGTGAAAACAATTAAGCTTTCTCGTTGAGATTGAAAAATATAGCGAGATGCTTGATTAGATTGATCTCCTTGAACAAATGCCGCTGCCGCTAAAGTGCCATGTATACACCGTTGAATTTCATGACTACGATTAAACCAGCGGATAGCATAGTGCCGAGGCGAATCAATTGCTTGAATATAAACATAGGTGGTCGTTGTCTCTTGGTGGTTCTGGGCTTGTAGTATTTGGTGTTGGGAAAGGTCCGGTAGTTTTTCAACCAGAATTACCTGTGCCGAGTTACCTTCGGCATTTTTTCCAGTAAAAATATAAAAAATTTTAGGGCTTGTGATGCGTGTCGGAAGCTGCATAATGCTGGCATTTGTTAAGAGAAAAAATCATCTTATGACGGATAATGTAATTAGAGCAACCGCTCTGGATAATTTAGTGCAGGATGTCTCGCAGTGTCGTTTATGCGAAGCGCATTTGCCTTGTGGTCCTCGTCCTGTGGTACGGCTTGCCGAGACGGCATCGCTATTGATTATTGGTCAAGCGCCGGGAAGGCGCGTCCATGAAACAGGTATCCCCTGGAATGATCCTTCAGGCGATCGTTTGCGACAATGGTTACAAGTATCGCGAGAACAGTTTTACGATACCCGTCATATTGCCATTATGCCGATGGGTTTTTGTTACCCGGGCACAGGAAAGTCGGGTGATTTACCTCCCCGTAAAGAATGTGCAGAAGCGTGGCATGCCACCTTGTTGGAGCATTTGCCTAATATCCAGTTAACCTTATTAATTGGACAGTATGCACAACAGTATTATTTGGGAAAACAAGTATCCTTAACCGAAAGGGTGAAACAATGGCGTTCCTATTTGCCTAAATATTTACCCTTGCCACATCCCTCTCCGCGCAATCAATTGTGGTTAAAGAAAAATCCATGGTTTGAAGATGAAGTGCTACCCACGTTAAGAACATTAATCCACAGGAAATACTAGAACTGAGATAACATAAAATGTCACAATTAAATCGGTTATTTTTGTGTCTGTCGGTGTTGCTCATTTTGTCCATAGGCCCACTATGTGCTGCAATTGCCTTGACAGCCACAAAAATCCCTCAATTTTCTTTATGACATTTTATGCTACCTCAACTCTATGAAAAATGATGATCAGCTCGGACGAGCTAAAACAGCTTGGCAACAAATCAGTACCGACATTGTTTACGAAAACCCTTGGATCCGAGTAAGTCATGACCAAGTGATTACCCCGGGTGGCTCGGATAGTGTTTATGGGCGAGTACATTTTAAAAATCATGCGGTGGGTATATTGCCGATTGATGAAGAAGGTGGCACTTGGTTAGTGCGTCAGTCTCGTTACCCTCTAGGGTGTGAGACTTGGGAGATTCCCGAAGGAGGTTGTCCTGAAGGTGAGGATCATTTACAAGCAGCGAAGCGGGAATTGCAAGAAGAAACGGGTTTGAGTGCGCAGCGATGGCGCCCCTGGTTACATTTGCAATTGTCAAACTCGGTAACCGATGAGGAGGCCACCATTTTTTTGGCGCAGGATTTACACCAAGGCGAAGCGAGTTTAGAGGATACCGAAGATATTACTGTGCGCTATTTACCTCTCAAAGATGCAATAGCCATGGTCTATTCGGGTGATATTGTAGATGCCATTTCCGTTGCCGCCTTATTAAAAGCGGCCACTAGTCCTGATTTGTTTTAAATATATCAAATAGGGCGGCTTTTTCGTCGTCACTTACTTGCTGTTCGAGTCGCTCATCAGGGGTGTAACTCACTTGGTTTCGTCCGTTTTGTTTGGCTTTGTAGAGTTCTTTGTCGGCATTTTCTACCAGCTTATGCCAACTATCATTATGGTTGTACAGGTAAGTGCTCAATCCCAGGCTGGCGCTCAGTTTGAGTTCTTCTTTTTCCAGTACCAGTGAGGTGTTTTCAATGGCTTGACGAATACGCTCAGCCACACTGATTGCTGTGCCCAAATCTGTGCTGGGTAATATAACGGCGAATTCTTCCCCGCCGTAACGGCAGGCTATATCGAGTTTGCGCACATTGTTCTTGATGCATTGAGCTATTAGCTGTAAAGCCTGATTACCCACTTCGTGTCCCCATTGGTCATTAACGCGTTTAAAATGGTCGGCATCTAACATTATTAGGGTTGTGGGCTGTCCCGTTCGTTTTGAACGCTCCATTTCTTGGTTAATAGCTTCAGTAAAATAGCGATAGTTGTGGAGACCGCTTAAAGTGTCCGTGCTTACCAATCTGGATAGCTTATCTACCTCTTGCCTCAATGCCATCATCTCTTCTTGTAGACGACAGGGTTGGCCATTTTCACAATATGTATGGGTGATGGTTTCTTGCATCGCTAAGGTTATTTTGTCTGTGTAGCTTAAGGGCGCCTCTAAAAATTGCTTTTTGCCCGCGCGGCGTTACGGTTATACTCAACCAATCTACTTGGAGCAGGTTTGTCGTGACCTTGCACCTAGACAGCGAACAAAAATTCTAATTTTTAAAGATATCATTAAGCATAGCTTATTTCTTGAATTTAATGGTGACAACAAAAAAGCACCTTTTCAGGTGCTAATCAAGGGTTAAATCAATAAATCGTAATTTACGCGGCTTTCAATTTTATAAAGGGATTAAGTAGTTTGCCCCAAAAACCTGTTAATTTGACTGGCGCTTCTTGTACTGTAAGGCATAAGCAATCTTGATGGCGAGCCGAAATGGGTTGGTGTATGTCGCCGGGCTCTTTAACCAAGAAATCCCCCGCTTGATAGATCCCTTCAGCATCTGAAAAACTACCTTCTAATACAACAGTGATTTCTGTGCCCCGATGATCATGCTCTGGAACACTGTCTCCTGCTTTGATACGCTGCAAAGACACTTCGTATTTATTTTGTCCCACAATTAAGGGGGCACTCTGTAAGCTACGGTTCACCTTTTTCCACGTTAAAGATTGATTCGACAGTAGCTTGCTGAGGATTTTGGGAATTTCAGGTTCCACTGTGTTCACGGCGGCTTGGGACTGGTTTACTGTTTTTACATCTACCCGTTGATCGATTTTATTCATCAGTTGATCAAAACTATCAGCAGGGAAGGGTTGCGGTGTCAGAGCCGCTAACATTGCTCCTCCAACCTCTTCCATGTGTTTTACTGTTTGTTGGCATTGTGGACAGAAATGAAAGTGCGCTTTTACTGCCACGCTTTGAGCAAGCGGAAGTGTTCCTGCTGCAAATTCTGTCAGTAGATTATTGTTTGGGTGATGTGAGGGCATAACGTTTACCTATGTATACCTGTGTTCTTTACGTTCCTGTTGCTTCTTCATTTTTACAAACTTCAAAGCCATTAGTCTTACTGAAGCCATTAGCGTTTGATAAGAGCCATCAGCGCTTAAATAACAGCCATCAGCGCTTTAACAGCGACTGTAACTTACTCTGTGCCAAGCGCACTCGAGATTTTACCGTGCCTAGTGGTAGGTCCAGTTCTTCTGCTACTTCACTGTGCGACTTGGCTTCCATATATACTTTTCGTATTACCAGTTCTTGTTCTTCAGGGAGGTGCTGTAGGGATTGTTGAATTTGTTCGACGTCCCGACTTTGTTGCAGCCATGAATAAGGACCATTTTCGGTGGTGTCTTCCCATATTTCTTCTGTTTCAATAGAGCTCGTATTGGCATATTTGTTTTGGCGTCTGAGCATGTCGATACGTGTATTCCTTGCTAGCGTAAAAATCCAGGTGCTAGCCGCCGCCTTTGATGCATCGTAGGTTCCAGCCTTTTGCCATACTTTGATCATCACTTCCTGAACCAGTTCATCGAGCATTTGCAATGAACGCTGTGATGGGAACTTGGAGATGAAATAACTCTTGATCAGCGGACCGAAATGTTCAAATAGACTTTTGAAAGCCGCTCTATCATGAGAGAGGCCGACTTCAGTAAGTAATATGTTCCAAGTGCTGGCAGGTTTCTTACTATCAGACGTTACTTGCATATTCTCAGATGCCTTTGACGGATGAGGTTGTCCCTGATTCAGAGGTTTATCCCCCTTTTCTGCAGTATTGTAATGAATTCTGTGGACTGTAGCAGTCATAATATATTCCCGTCAGGCACTTATTTGACACTATGTCCTTACTACGTTTTTGTATTCTTCCTGGATTAGTTCTATTTAGTTAGTCCTGAAAAAAGCCTTCCTGGGCTTTTTTCAGGGTTCGATTATTTATGTTTAATCCGGGCTGGGAATAGTGGGCCTTTGGGGGTGCTTGATAGGTGATCTGAGCATTTTTTAAGTACGTATTAAACATGATTATTAGTAACCTTATTGAGTTATCTTAATTGACGACTCCAGCCAAGAGATTTAACAAGTATGACGGCGATATCTACCCCCTCCATAGCTAAATTCAAACAGTTCTATGATGAGTTGTGCGAGCAATCCATTGACAACTTGGGGAATATTTATGACCAGTCAATCACGTTTTCAGATCCTATCCATACTATTAATGGGCTTGATGCTTTGACTCGTTACTTTAAAACCATGTGTGGAAACCTAAGCGAATGTCGCTTCATATTTACCGACGAAGTTATTGTTGAAGATGGCGCATTTTTTAAGTGGGAGATGCATTACCGGCACCCTTCGTTAAAGTCTAATCAAGCTCTACAGTTAGTTGGCGCAAGCTTAATTAAATTCTCTGGTGACAAAATTATTTCTCACGAGGACTTTTATGATATGGGAGCGATGTTGTATGAGCATATCCCCTTGTTAGGTAGCGTCATCCGTTTGATCAAATCTCGGATAGAAAAAAGTTGAGTAAAATGGCGCATTGGGCGGGTAAAACAGTTTGGATAACCGGAGCAAGCTCAGGTATCGGGCGTGTCTTAAGTTTAAAATTAGCAAAATTAGGTTGTACGGTTGTTATTAGTGCTAGGCGAGCTGATGTTCTTCAGGAAATCGCTCAGCAGGCGCCTCGGAAAATTCTGCCCTTAGCAGCGGATATTGCCGATAGTAAATTGCGCGATCAAATATCGGCCCAGCTACAGGATAGAGTGGAAGCAATTGACGTTGCCATTTTTTCTGCAGGTGTCGCTGAATACGAAGATGACTTACGTTTTTATTGCGAACAATATCAGCGAGTCTTTGATGTTAACTTTTTTGGCTTAGTGAATTCAGTCGCAATAGCGATGCCTTTGTTGAAAAAATCTTCGTACAAGCCTTACATTGTCGGCATTACCAGTATGACCATTTTTGCAGGTTTTCCTCGTGCAGAAGTCTATGGTGCCTCTAAGGCCGCTGCGGATCACTTCTTAAAATCATTGCGTATGGATTTACCCACTAGTGAGTTTGATGTGTCAATTATTCGTCCAGGCTTTGTAAGAACGCCCATGACCTCGGTCAATGATTTTCCGATGCCTTTTATTATGTCAGCGGAAGCAGCAGCAGAGCGAATAGTTAATGCAATGAACAAGCGTAAATTATTTGTGAATTTTCCATGGCGCTTGAGTATCGTCCTGAAACTACTGTCTCGTTGCCCCCGTATCTGGTATAACCTTTTGGCAGCCAAAATGCGTCGGCGACCAAAAAATAAAGCAGGGTAACGACAAGTTAAGTAAATATAAGCAACGAAAAATTGCACAAGGCTTTTAAATGAAAATAGCGATTATTGGCGCAGGTATTTCTGGATTGACTGCTGCCTATGTTTTAAGTCGGGAACATGACATTACTGTATATGAATCTACTGATCGTGTTGGCGGGCATACTGCCACCATTGATGTAGAACACCAAGGCCAACATTACGCAATAGATACAGGTTTTATTGTGTTTAATGATTGGACTTATCCCAATTTTAAAACTTTACTTAAACAAATTGGTATCGATTATCAGCCTACCGACATGGGTTTCAGTGTGTGCTGTGAATACAGTGGTTTAGAATACAGTGGTAATGATCTAAATACTCTATTTGCTCAGCGACGTAATCTTTTTAATCTCAGCCACTGGCGAATGATTCGAGATATTCTCCGCTTCAATAAAGAATCTCTGAGAGATGTTGATAGTGGTGGTGATTTTTTAACGATGACATTGGGAGAATATTTAAGACTTAAAGCTTATTCAGAGCCTTTTATCGATAAGTATTTGATTCCCATGGGCGCTGCTATTTGGTCGGCATCTACTGCGGTGATGAAGCAATTTCCTTTGGGATTCTTTGTTCGCTTTTTTCGCAATCATGGTTTACTGAGCGTTGATGATCGGCCTCAATGGCATGTTATTAAAGGCGGTTCTCGCGCTTATCTAGCGCCACTAACTGAGGCCTTTAAGCAAAATATTAAACTGAATAGCCAGGTCACGTCGATAGTGCGCAATGAGCACGAGGTAAATGTAACTACCTGCCATGGTAGCGAAGTGTACGATTACGTTATTTTAGCGTGTCATAGCGACCAAGCTCTGACTATGTTGAGTGATGCCAGCCGAGATGAAAAAAATGTACTAGGTGCGATACCTTATCGGCGTAATGAGGTGGTGTTGCATACCGATACCTCCCTATTACCAAAAAACCGTCTAACTTGGTCGAGTTGGAACTATCGCATTGTTGACCCTCAGCAGCGTGGAAATGCCGATGAGCAACCCCCAGTGCTAACTTATAACATGAATATTTTGCAGTCCTTGCAAAGTAATCATACTTTTTGTGTCACCTTAAATAAGACGGAGTCTATTGATCCCAAACAGATTATTGGCACCTATTATTATGATCACCCCGTTTTTTCTACAGCGGGAATTGAGGCGCAACAGCAGTGGTCGCGTATCAATGGTGTGAATCGCACGTGGTTTTGTGGTGCTTATTGGGCTAATGGCTTTCATGAGGACGGTGTGAGTAGTGCGCTAAAAGTGACTGAACATTTTGGGTTGGCACTATGATTGATGCCGAATCTGGTTTAGCAAGTGCACTGTATCAAGGCACCGTAAGACATCGTCGTTATATACCGAAGTTTCATGATTTTTGCTACACGGTTTTTATGGTGTATCTTGATTTACATGAACTGGATCAAGTATTTGCACAAAGTCCTTGGTGGTCCTGTAAGCGTTTTAATCTTGCGCAATATCGCCGTAAAGATTTTTTTGATGGTGACGAGTCTAAGCCGCTTTACGATGCGCTTGCCGATTATCTTGAAGAGCAAAATGGACGAAGACCAGAAGGACCTATTAGGGTCTTGGCCAATTTGCGTTATTTTGGTTTTATTATCAACCCTATTACTTGTTATTACTGTTTTGATAAAACCGGTCAGCATGTGCAAACTGTTGTCGCGGAGGTAACCAATACTCCCTGGCGACAGCGCTGTCACTATATTTTGAATGTTGACGATGAAGATTCATCGAAACAACAATTTTGTTTCAATAAATCTATGCATGTGTCTCCATTTCAGCCGATGGACTTAGAGTATCACTGGACGGGTAAAACGCCGGCAAATGACGTGCTGGTACATATCGATGTTCATCGACAAAAACAGTCTGTGTTTGATGCCACCATGAGTTTAAAGCGTAAGCCAATGGTAGCATCGCAAATGAGTAAAATGATATGGCGCTATCCTTGGATGACCTTGAAAGTTTTTTTGGCAATTTACTGGCAAGCTCTTAAATTAGCCCTTAAACGTATTCCTTTTTATCCTAATCCACCAGTAAAAACTGCTACGAATAAATGAATGATGTTTTGGAGTCGCGAATGAAAGTCGCTAGTATTGCGAAAATAAATCAACATGATGTAAAAAGAAACTTATCTTCTGCTAGTTTTTTTGAATTATTATCAAAAAAAATGGTGCTAAAACACCTAGAGAAATTTACCCAGGGCAGTCTTTTGATTATCGATGGGAATGAGCGCTATCATATTGGACAAAAAGCTGAGCAAGCTGTGCTTCAGGGTACGATCATTATTTATCATCCCTCTGTTTATTGCGGTTTGTTATTGAATGGTACTGTTGGCTGTGGAGAGTCTTATATGCGAGGTGATTGGGAATCTCCCAATCTTGTTGATGTTATTCGTATTATGTGTCAAAACCTCGATGTTCTTTATCACTTTAATACCGGTTTATCAAAATTAAGTACATTTTTTTCGAGTGTAACGCATCGCTTGCGAGCCAATACTAAAAAAAATGCACGGCGTAACATCTCTGCCCATTATGATTTAGGGAATGACTTTTTCTCGTTATTTCTTGATGCTTCAATGATGTATTCATCAGCAATTTATCCAAAACCTGATACCTCTCTTGAAGAGGCTGCCGAATATAAATTGGAGCATATTTGCCAACGTTTGCAGTTAAAACCAACGGATCATCTCTTGGAAATTGGTACGGGTTGGGGAGGCATGGCTCTCTATGCGGCTAAACACTATGGTTGTCAAGTAACGACAACCACTATATCAATAGAGCAATATAATCGTGCGCTTGCTGAAGTAAAAGCTCAAGGTCTCGATAACAAAATTACCGTACTGCTTAATGACTATAGAGATCTTGATGGCCAGTTTGATAAACTAGTTTCCATTGAAATGATTGAAGCCGTGGGTCCACAATATTATTCAACTTACTTTGCTACATGTAGTCGTTTGTTGAGACAAGATGGCTTAATGCTCATTCAAGCGATTACCATGCCTGATCAACGCTACCGAATTACCAGTAAAACGGCGGACTTTATTCAATTGTATATCTTTCCGGGTGGTCACTTACCCTGTCCTGAGGTGCTGGCCAAGCATGTTGCTAATGATACCGATATGCAAATAGTAGGTATCGATGATATTACCTTGGATTATGCGAAAACGTTACAGGATTGGAGAGATCGTTTTTTTGATAAGTTATCTGCGGTAAAAGCGCTGGGCTACGATGAGGTGTTCATTAAAATGTGGGACTTTTATCTGGCTTACTGTGAAGGTGGTTTTAGGGAGAGAACCATTGGAACTATGCAGATGCTTATTGCAAAACCACGTTGTGTAGATTTACCCCAAACAACCCATTGCTAGGAGCAAATGATCGCTTATGCAGTTAATGCATGAATTAACTAGTTAGTCCTGAAAAAGGGCGTCCTGCCTTTTTTCAGGAACGACTATTTATTATTCATATCAGGGTGATAATTCGTAAACGTTTACTCATCCATGTATTTCAATAATTTTTTCATGGCATTGTGTACTTCCCAGGTTTCATAAAGTTCACTGTTAGGAAACAAAGGCATAAAGTTATCATTGTTAATGTACTGACAATCAGCGTAAGAAGTATCGATAATGATTTCTTGTAGAGTAGAGCGAACACTGCTCAACCAATTTGTTTGTGCAAGTACGCAAGGCTTGGCACCATTGATAATCAGTTGTTCCAATAGCCAATCAGATGGCATGGATTCTGTTGGGTGATGATCTTGGTATTGATCCCGTAAATGTTTGATCATGCGAGCAATTTGTCTTTGCTCCAGGGTTCCTGATGGTTCCTTAATGTAAATCTTTTTGGGTTCTTGAACTGCTAGCATAGATGCCCCCAGTTGCCATTTGTTTTTTAGTGTAATACCAAACAGGTATCGTTTTGGTTGATGATGATTTTTTTATTGTGTATCTTGATACCACTTGTTTTTTCTGGATAAACAGGTGTCTCTTCTCCAGCAAATGCACACCGTTGTATCATGGTTATTTCAGACTCTGAGTATTCCTCTTCGTCATTTTTGTTTTTATTGCGTAACAATTTAATCAATAAATCAAGGCTGGAACTCAACTTTTTGATCGATGCGCTGAGTTCTTCTTGTATATGATTTACAGAAACAACCGGCTTTTTTTCGTCATTCATAGTTATTCCTTCGTTACATAGTGCCTAATGATAATTTTAAAACGCGATCATCCATTGATCGCTTATTGCCCTTAAAATATTTAGCTAGCTCTGGATGAATCTGTTCGGCCATGATTTATTCATAGGTTCATTTAGTCCCAGTTGAGAGCACCACCGGTTTGATACTCAATAACACGGGTTTCAAAGAAATTTTTCTCTTTGCGTAAATCCATGATTTCACTCATCCACGGGAATGGGTTTTTAGCACCTGGATATTGTTCTTTTAGACCTAGTTGGGCCAGCCTACGATTGGCAATGAATTGTAAATATTCTTCCATCATTGCAGCGTTCATACCTAGAACACCTCTTGGCATGGTGTCGCGAGCATAGGCTATTTCAAGTTCTGTGCCTTCAAGAATCATTTGTGTAACTTCTTGTTGGAACTCAGTTGACCACAAGTGTGGATTTTCTAGCTTGATTTGGTTGATAACATCAATGCCAAAATTTAAATGCATGGACTCATCGCGCAAAATATACTGAAATTGTTCGGCAACTCCTGTCATTTTATTGCGACGACCCATTGATAATATTTGGCTGAACCCACAGTAAAAGAAGATGCCTTCAGTCACGGCATAAAAGCCAACCAGGTTTCGTAGAAGTTCTTGGTCTGCTTCTACCGTACCCGTAGTAAAGCTCGGATCCGTTAGCCCTTGTGTATGGTTGATACTCCACGCTGCTTTATTGGCAACTGAGGGAACTTCTCGATACATATTAAAAATTTCACTTTCATCCATACCGAGTGACTCTACGCAGTATTGGTAGGCATGAGTATGAATTGCTTCTTCAAATGCCTGACGTAAAATATACTGACGGCATTCAGGGTTGGTAATTAAGCGGTAAATGGCGAGGACTAGGTTGTTGGCAACCAGTGAATCAGCGGTAGAAAAGTAGCCTAAAGAGCGCATAACGATGCGTCTTTCATCTTCACTCAAACCGTCTTTGCTTTTCCATAAAGCAATATCTGCCGTCATATTCACTTCTTGTGGCATCCAGTGATTGGCGCAACCATCCAGATATTTTTGCCAAGCCCAGTCATACTTAAATGGTACCAATTGGTTGAGATCTGCACGGCAGTTGATCATCGCTTTTTGGTCCACTTGCACACGCTTAGCGCCCATTTCTAATTCTTGAATGCCTACGCTGTTATCTATTGCTTTAATGGATTCCTTGGCGCGCTCAACTGGATCGCTTGCTGGAACAGGTGCCGCTTGCTGAGGGACAGCTTGCTGGCTTGCTGCTGTTGCTTGTTTAGTTTCCGCTACGTCTGATGAGGTTTGAGCTTTTGTTTTAGCCGGTAGCTCAAGCGTATCGTCGTATTCGTCCCAACTTAACATAATGTACTCTCTCTAAATGCTGTTTTTTGTGGAAGGCTTTACGCAAATATTCGATTACGAAATCATTTTTGATGTAAAGCGCTCTAGTTTAAAAAATGGTTTATTGGCATGCTTCGCAGTCTGGGTCATCTAGTGAGCAAGCTTTAGGTACAGCGGCTGCACCACTACTTGTGCTAGCGCTGGTGGCAGATACGGCATTTAAATTACCGGTTTCAACCGTTGACTTCTCTGTAGATGTTGCAGCAAGAGCACGTAGATAATAGGTTGTTTTTAATCCTCGATACCACGCCATGCGATAGGTAATATCCAACTTCTTACCATTCGCTCCTGCTATATACAGGTTGAGACTTTGTGCTTGATCAATCCATTTTTGGCGCCGGCTGGCGGCATCGACAATCCACTTGGGTTCTACTTCAAAAGCCGTGGCGTACATGGCTTTAAGATCGTCAGGAATGCGATCAATTTGTTGTACAGAGCCTTCATAGTATTTAAGGTCATTAACCATGACGTTATCCCATAAGCCACGATCTTTTAGGTCGTGAATTAAGTAAGGGTTAACCACGGTAAACTCACCTGAAAGGTTAGATTTAACATATAAATTTTGATAAGTCGGCTCGATAGATTGTGAAACACCCGTAATATTGGCAATGGTTGCCGTAGGAGCAATTGCCATCACATTGGAGTTGCGCATACCTTGTTGCGTGACTTTAGTGCGCAAGCTGTTCCAGTCCATAGTTTGACTGCGGTCGACTTCAATAAATTTCTCTCCGCGGTTTTTAACCAATATATCAATAGAGTCGAGAGGTAAGATACCTTGACTCCAAAGCGAACCGGGGTAGCTTTGGTAAGTGCCGCGCTCGACAGCTAAGTCGCTAGATGTGCTGATAGCGTAGTAGCTGATAGCTTCCATTGAGCGGTCGGCAAATTCGATGGCTTCATCAGAGCCGTAGGCGATGCCTTGTTTGTACAGTGCATCCTGGAAGCCCATGATACCCATGCCAACGGGACGGTGGCGCAAGTTAGATTGGCGCGCGGTCTCAACAGAGTAATAGTTGATATCGATAACGTTATCCAGCATGCGAACGGCCGTTTTAATGGTCGCCTGTAGTTTGGTCTGATTCAGTTTTCCATCTTCGATGTGTTGTGCCAAGTTAATGGAGCCTAGGTTACAGACAGCAATCTCGTCATCCGCTTTTGTATTCAGGGTAATTTCAGTACACAAGTTGGATGAGTGAATAACGCCAGCGTGTTGCTGTGGACTACGCAAGTTGCAGCTATCTTTAAAGGTAATCCATGGGTGGCCTGTCTCGAACAACATGCCTAGCATTTTGCGCCATAGACCCGCAGCAGAGATGCGCTTAAATGATTTGACTTCGCCATTGTCGGCCATTTTTTCATAGGCTTCGTAACGTTCTTCAAAGGCTTTGCCGTAGAGTTCGTGTAGATCAGGGGTTTCGCTGGGCGTAAATAGCGTCCACTCTTTATCTTCAAATACGCGCTTCATAAATAGGTCTGGGACCCAGTTTGCGGTATTCATATCGTGGGTACGACGTCTATCGTCCCCCGTATTTTTGCGAAGTTCCAGAAACTCTTCGATATCCAAGTGCCAGGTCTCCAAGTAAGCACACATCGCGCCTTTGCGTTTACCGCCTTGGTTAACCGCAACAGCGGTATCGTTAGCCACTTTAAGAAAGGGAACAACACCCTGGGATTTACCATTAGTGCCTTTGATGTAAGAGCCCAGTGCGCGCACGGGTGTCCAGTCGTTACCTAAACCTCCTGCCCACTTTGACAGCATGGCATTATCTTGCATTGCGCCATAAATACCGTGAAGGTTGTCGGGTATGGTGGTTAAGTAACAAGAAGAAAGCTGTGGTCGTAGCGTTCCCGAATTAAATAGTGTCGGCGTAGAGCACATGTAATCAAAGGAGCTGATTAAGCGATAGAACTCAATGGCACGGGTATTGGGATCATCTTCTTTTGCGGCGAGGCCCATGGCGACACGCATGAAAAATACTTGTGGTAATTCAAAACGAATGTCGTTGCTATGAATAAAGTAACGATCATACAGTGTTTGGAGGCCAAGATAGGTAAATTGATTATCGCGGTCATGATCTAATGCGGCCCCTAATTGCTGTAAATTAAAATTCAGCAATTCTGGTGAAAGTAGTTCTAACTCAACACCTTTATGAATGTAAGCTTCGAGCGCTTTAGCATATAGATGTTCCATTTCATGATGCGTTGCTTGTTCGGCAATATTTAAGAAGCTGAGGGCTTCTGCTCTAAGCTTGTCGAGCAATAAGCGGGCTGTTGCATAGGTGTAGTTGGGCTCTTTTTCAACAAGGGTGCGTGCGGTAATCACCAAAGAGGTATTGATATCAACTAGTGCAACACCGTCATATAGGTTGCGTGTTGCTTCATCAAGAATGGTTTTGGCGTCTACGTCTTTCAAACCGTCACAGGCTTCACTAACAACAGTCAGTAAGCGTTCTATATCAAGAGGAGCTGTGCTCCCGTCGGGCATGGTGACATTAATTTTGGGGTAGCTCGCTAGCTCTTCAGCCGATAGTGCCGGTGCGGCGCTAGATCCACGCAAGCGTGCACGCTCTTCTCGATAAAGTACATAGTCACGAGCGACTTTGTGTTCACCACCACGCATTAACGCGAGTTCTACTTGATCTTGGATATCCTCAATATGCACAGTACCCCCAGAAGGCATACGGCGTTTAAAGGTATCGGTGATTTGTTTGGTCAACATCTTAACGGTGTCATGGACGCGACGCGATGCAGCGGCAACTCCACCTTCAACAGCCAAGAAGGCTTTGGTCATGGCGACTTCAACCTTTGACTCGTCATAGGGAACAACCGTGCCATTGCGTTTAATAACGCGAAGTTTGCCTGGGGCGGTGGCACTCAAGCTTGAATGATCGCTTGATGGTGTCGTTTTAGTGTGTGTTTGTTGCTGATTTGCATCAGTATCTATATGCATCTTTGTCTCCATATCAGGACGGCAATCGTTAGTCAGTGTTGTAGTTGTCAATGAGTAGGCTTAAAACGTATGCAAGCCCAAATGAAATCGTTATTTCAAAATTCTTGTTTTAAGTTTGTATTTCAAAAAACAGTCATTCCAGCTGTAGGTATTTTTGTTGTTGTAATACAGCTTGAATCTTGTTGTAACGTAAACATGTCATCACATGATGGTTCATTTTATTGTCACTATTCATTGTGATGATATGGCTACGGTGTACTCTTGGCGTCTTTCTAACTCTTTTTACTTGAAAATCAGGCTTTGCCTCACAATCTGTCTGTAATGCTTGCATTTAGCTGCCTTCTAGCTAGTCGAAAAAGTTGTTTCAAACGTTGAGTAAGTGTAGTTGCTTGTGATGATGCTTCAAGTATTTAACCCTATATATTGGGGTTAAACAAAATATCGGCACAAGATAATGCGTTTTTAGGAAAAGTGCAAGGTGGTGATTCTGGTATTTACTTGTGCAAATAGTGTGGATAACTTGTTAGGTAAGTGAGTACTAATCTAGTAAGCTAGAGATGTCAGGCTGTGGATATCATGGTTTCAAGTGGGATGATTTTTATATTATTTTTGTATAGTAGCGAGGCTTTTAAGAGACTTTTTTTATTATTGCTTGCGCATAAAGGTACATTATAAAGATTAGTGCAAAAGATGTTCAGCTTGTCGCGTTACATCTTTTGACGTTGTTAGGACGGCATCACAATGGTGCACAAAAGTACCGCGACAAATATTTTGTTCAAAATTAAGTAATAGAAAGCGCTTGGTGAAATCTCCCTATCACCTTCCAGCTTCTGGGGGGGAGTCGTCCCCAGAACTTGAAACTCAATAGATATCGATAGAGCTAAGTTCTATGCTAATTTCCCTAGCAAAAACTCCATCAATGCTTTTTGCGCGTGTAGGCGATTTTCAGCTTCATCCCAAACCACGGAGTAGGGTGAATCCATGATGGTATCATTGACCTCCATTCCTCTGTAAGCAGGCAGGCAATGCATAAAAACGGCATCGGCATGCGCTTTTGACATAAGCTCTTCGGTCACTTGATAGCCATCAAAGGCTTTGATTCGTGCTTGCTTTTCTTCTTCTTGCCCCATGGATGCCCAGGTGTCCGTTACAACCCAATCTGCATCGATAACTGCATCATTGGGGTTATCAAGCATAGTGATGCGTTCACGATTTTTAGCAACTAAGTCGGCATTGGGTTTATAACCTTCAGGGCAAACAATACGTAAGTTAAAATCACATAGATACGCAGCATTGATGTAGGAATGGCACATGTTGTTGCCATCGCCAATCCATACAACAGTTTTGCCTTTAGGGTCGCCACGATGCTCAACATAGGTTTGGATGTCGGCCAGTAGTTGGCAGGGATGATAGCTATCAGTAAGTGCGTTAATCACAGGAACACGGGAATGGCGGGCAAAGGTTTCTACCGTGTTATGACCAAAGGTACGGATCATGATGATATCCACCATGCTAGAAATAACGCGCGCTGAATCCTCAAGAGGTTCCCCTCGACCTAATTGGGTATCCGCAGATGATAAAAATAAACCACTTCCGCCAAGCTGAGCAATTCCCGCTTCAAAAGAAACGCGGGTGCGAGTGGAGGATTTTTCAAAAATCATCCCCAGTACTTTTCCATCCAAGGTTTTTTTTGCCGTTTCATTGCGGTGCTGTTGCTTCAACTCAATCGCTCGTTGAATGATGCGTGTTAATTCTGTTGGCGACAAATCCAATAATGTTAAAAAATGTCTTACCATAGTGGAGAATCCTTTATTGCTTACCTTGAGGGGCGTTTACTGAATCAGTGATGCAACAATCTCGATAACTTGATCAGCCTGGGTTTCTGTCATAATTAATGGTGGCAGTAGTCGAATAACGTTGCCAGCAGTGACGTTGATTAATAAGCCTCGCTCAGCGGCTTGTTTTACCAACTCCGGGCAATCTTGTTTAAGCTCGATACCAATCATTAAGCCTTGTTGGCGAAACTCTGCAACTTGCGTTTTACTGGCAAGTGCTTCTTTAAAACCCTTGGCGAAATAATCTCCCAGTACGGTTGCACGCTTACAAAGCTGTTCTTGTTCTATTGTCTTAATAACTGCGCTAATAACCGCACAAGCCAATGGATTGCCACCATAGGTTGAGCCGTGATTACCTGGTTGTAAAATGGTGTTCGCTTTACCTTGTGTTAAGCAGGCGCCAATGGGTAAGCCATTAGCTAAGCCTTTGGCCGTGGTCAGGACATCGGGTTTGAAGTCATAAGCTTGATAGGCAAAATGATGACCGGTACGGCCGTTGCCACTTTGGATCTCATCGAGCATTAGCAGCCAGTCGTTGTCGTCACAAAGCTTACGTAGCCCTGGTAGATAGTTTTTATCCGGAATCTGAATGCCGCCTTCTCCTTGAACGGGCTCTACTAATACGGCTACGATATCGGGATTGTCTGCTAACTTGGCAATGGCGTCTAGGTCATTAAAGGCAACGTGAATAAAGCCTTCCAGTAGCGGAGTAAAGCCGCTTTTAACCTTGGGATTCGCCGTTGCGGTTAAGGTTGCCATGGTGCGGCCATGAAAGCTGCCGGTCATCGTGATGATCGTTGGGATTGCGATGCCTTTTTCATTGCCGTACTTACGGGCAATTTTGATAGCGGCTTCGTTTGCTTCTGCACCAGAGTTCGCAAAGAATACACAATCCATTCCGCTGACACGGCTTAGGTTTAGCGCCGCTTGTTGTTGTGCAGGTAAATTATAGAGGTTGGAGGTGTGAAGCAAGGTTGACGCTTGTTGGGTAATGGCTTCAGTGACAGCGGGGTGACAATGTCCTAAACCGCAGACGGCAATACCTGCAAGAGCATCTAAATAGCACTTGCCCTGATCGTCCCACACTTCACAGCCACTACCCTTTACGAGGGTTAGTGCGCGTTCTCCGTAGGTGTTCATTAATGCTGCTGTTGTCATGGTGTTAACTAACTCTCTCAAGCTTGGTAATTTTAAGATGTGCCGTAATCAGGCTGCTACTAAAAAATAAATACAAGTGCCAAAATTAAAAAAGGCAGCGTTTGCTGCCTGTTTGAGGATGCATTATCGTTGATGTTGCGGGCTTTGGCAATTGGCGCTACCTTGCATTCCTCTCTGGTCTTTTACTGCGGCCGCCCCTGTGGCGCAATCTTCAGAGAGAACGTGGGTTAGATGATTGTGCATTTCACATAATGCGTCTCAGCATTGAATCCGTTAGAATAGCCTCCAATTATTCCACTCTCTGACGTTAATCGAGGTATGACTTACCATGGATATCATGGATACTATTAAGCAACAAATTGCAGACAATCCTGTTCTTCTTTATATGAAGGGCTCTCCTAATGCGCCTCAATGTGGTTTTTCTATGCGCGCGGCTCAATCAATCATGGCTTGTGGTAAAAAGTTTGCCTATGTTGATATTCTGACCAATCCAGAAATTAGAGCTAACCTACCTAAATATGCAGAGTGGCCAACTTTCCCTCAATTATGGGTCAATGGTGAGTTGATCGGTGGCTGCGATATTATTACTGAAATGCATGCTTCTGGTGAATTGCAACCCATGATCGATGCCGCTGTTCCAGCGGACACTAACGAAGGCTAGGTCTTGCCAATCTCACCCGCGCTTAAGGTTACGCCAGTGCAAACTTCTTTGCATTGGCACGATCCAGAAGCCAACCTCAAACAGTTAAGCCATAAGCTAAGCGATATTAATGAACCAACGGATCTGGTGATTTTGCCAGAAATGTTTACCTCAGGTTTTACTGTGCACCCTGAAGTAACGGATGAAAATAGTTTGACGACAGACTGGCTGCTGGAGATGTCGCAAAAAATTGGAGCCGCCATTACGGGTAGTGTTGCCTGCCGATATGAGTCTGCCACTGTTTCCGAAAATGCTAGTCCTTTTGTTAATCGTTTGTTGTTTGCGACTCCTTCTGGTGATTTATACCATTATGATAAAGTTCATTTGTTTCGAATGGCGGATGAGCATAAGCGTTATTATGCTGGAACCGAACGAAAAGTTATTGCGTACAAGGGCTGGCGCTTACTTCTGACGGTTTGTTACGATTTGCGTTTCCCTGTATTTTGTCGCAATAAAGGTGACTATGATGCAATGTTATGTGTAGCAAATTGGCCGCAGGCTCGTCGTCATCACTGGCGAACCTTGCTGCAAGCCAGAGCGATAGAAAATCAAGCCTATGTTGTGGGTGTTAATCGTGTAGGATTGGATGGTAAAGGGATAGAATATTCTGGTGATTCTATGGTGATCGATTTTAGAGGTGAGTCGCTAGTTGATCAGCCGGGAGAATGGGAACAAACGGTATCTTTAGATAGTGATGCTTTAAATCAGTACCGAGAGGCCTTTCCCGCGTGGCAGGATGCGGACGATTTTTTGCTAAGAGGCCCTGCCCCTTAAATTTATCTGCTTAATCGGGTTAAAATAAATTCAGTTTAGCCGTGGTCGGGAAATAGCGTTTTTTATCACTAATATTACGATAGGTTCAATAACAATAATGACATCTTTATCCTGTTTACTTGTCCTCCTATGTGTTTCTTTTCCCGTCTTTGCTGAGTCAGTGAAACCTTCAGATGTGCCGGCTCAACGCCTTCTTATCGATTCAGATTCCGATGGCGTTATTGATGAAAACGATGCGTGTTACAAAACAAAAAAAGGGGATAGAGTCGATGCCCGAGGTTGTCCCATTATCACTCTTGATACAAAAGAGATGACGCTAAATATTAATTTTGAGTATGATTCCGCGTTTGTGCAGCCTCAATACTATGGCGAAATTGAGAAAGTCGCGCTGTTTATGCGAGAGTATCCTGATACGCGAGTTATTATCGAAGGTCATACCGATGGTGATGGGGCCAGTCGCTATAACAAGGTTCTGTCTAATCGGCGAGCACAAGCAGTTGCACAAGTATTAGTGTCACGTTTTTCAATAAAGGCCTTACGTGTTACCGCCGTTGGTTTTGGAGAAGAGCGGCCGCTAGTGGCCAATGATACACCTGATAATAAGTTAAAAAATCGGCGAGTTGTTGCAGTTATCCGAAAGCTGGAAGAAAAGAAAGGTTAATTTTTTATTCAATCAATCAATAGTGGGACAACAGTATGTTTAATATTCCTGATTTGGACTCTTTAATCAGTGTTGAAATGATCAACCAGGCTACTGCTTTTGTGATTACCTATGGGGTTAAAATCATTTTTGCTTTACTGATTTTTATCGTTGGTAAATGGTTAGCAAAACGTATCACGGTATTTTTAGAAAATCGCATGACGGCATCCGGAGTCGATGCCACTATTAGTAAGTTTGTTAAAAATATTCTCTATTATGTCGCCATGGTCGTGATTGTTATTGCGGTGCTGGGGCAGATAGGTATACAAACCGCATCATTTGTTGCCATTGTTGGTGCTGCCGGCCTAGCGATTGGTCTTGCTTTACAGGGGTCGTTATCCAATTTTGCCGCGGGCGTATTATTAATTTTATTTCGCCCCATTAAAGTGGGTGATTTTGTTGAGGTGGCCGGTGTTGCTGGATCGGTAAAAGAAATTTCTATTTTTACGACTACCTTGCTAACGGGTGACAACAAAACCGTTATTGTTGCCAATTCATCGGTGACTGATAGCAATATTACCAATTATTCAACACAGTCAACTCGTCGTATCGATTTGGTGGTCGGTGTTAGTTACGATTCCAATATCGAACAAGTTAAAACTGAGTTACAAGCATTGGCTGAAGCAGATGGGAGAGTGCTTAAGGATAAACCAGTGACTATTGGTGTCTCTGAGTTGGCAGATTCATCAATTAACTTGGTGTTCCGGCCATGGGTTAACAGTACGGACTACTGGCCAGTTACCTTTGACTTGAATCAAAAAATTAAGCAGCGTTTTGATGAGGTGGGCATTGGTATTCCCTATCCCACGATGGATGTTAACTTGTCTAAGGTTAACTAGTTAACCCTGAAAAAAGTCTTCCCTGGCTTTTTTCAGAAGTCGAAGCAAAAATCTTAGCGCAAGTACGTCGATTTGTTGGTATCTTTACTTCTCTCAGCGGCTAACCGCCGCTGGGCACGTCGTTCATGGCTGGTTAATTAAATTCGAACTATAGCCTCGATTAATATATTTAATCTCCACTTGTGGGGTTCAAACGTTATTATATTAGTCTAATTTACGCGGACATGTATTTTGGGTGTCCTTTAAACTGTTGTATCAATTTAATCTACTTAGGAGAAAAACATGGCTGTATTAGTCGGTAAACCCGCACCGGATTTCACGGCACCTGCTGTAATGGGTTCTGGTGAAATCAATGAATCATTTAATTTTGCAGAAGCGACTAAAGGTAAAAAGGCAGTTGTTTTCTTTTATCCTTTAGATTTCACTTTTGTGTGCCCTTCAGAGCTTTTAGCATTTGATAACCGTATGGCTGAATTTGAGAAACGCGGTGTTGAAGTGATTGGCGTATCTATCGATAGTCATTGGACTCACAATGCATGGCGTAATACTCCTACTGATAAAGGTGGCATTGGCCCCGTTAAATACACGTTGGTTGCTGATATGAAGCATGAAATTTGTCAGGCTTATGATGTTGAATCAGCCGGCGGTGTTGCTTTCCGTGGTTCTTTCCTAGTTGATGAAGACGGCCTTGTGCGTCATCAAGTGGTTAATGACTTACCGCTTGGTCGTAATGTTGATGAAATGTTACGCATGGTTGACGCGTTGGCATTCCACCAAAAACACGGTGAAGTTTGCCCAGCAGGTTGGAAAGATGGCGACAAAGGTATGACTGCTAACCCTGAAGGTGTTGCAGCTTACTTGACTGATAATGCTGCAAATCTGTAAGCACAGGTAGAGTTATAAGTACTAATAAAAAGCCCACTAAGTGGGCTTTTTTGTTTGTTGAGGCCTAGAGTTATTCAGACAAAGGCCATCCCCCCATTTCCTGCCAGCGATTGACAATAAGGCAAAATAGTTCGGCAGTCTTTTGCACATCATAAGCGGCGGAATGTGCCTTGCGATTACTAAAGTCGATTCCCGCAATTTCACAGGCTTTCGCTAAAACCGTGTGACCATAGGCAAGGCCAGCCAGGGTTGCTGTATCCATGCAAGAAAAAGGGTGGAAGGGGTTGCGTTTGAGCTTACAGCGCTCGCTAGCCGCATTAATAAAACCTAAATCGAAATGCGCATTGTGGGCAACCATGACTGCCCGAGTGCAGTCATTGGTTTTGACTTCCTGCCTAATAATTTGAAATAGATCTTTAAGTGCCGATGATTCAGGCTCGGCGTCGCGATTACCACTTTCGAGATCAATCCCCGTAAACTCAAGGGCAGAGGCTTCAATATTTGCATTGGGAAATGGCTCAATGTGGTAGCTAATAATATCCTGTAATTGCAGCATGCCTTGGCCATCCATCCGTAATATACCGGCGGCAACCTCTAACAAAGCATCAGTTTTAGCATTAAACCCTCCTGTTTCAACATCGACAACAACGGGTAAAAAGCCTCTAAAGCGATCTGCTAGGTTATTTGATGATCCAAAATTGGTCACTAGGGTTCCTTAGTCTATAGTTATTGGTAGAGTCTGTAGTGCTCCGGGCCTAGCTTTGCCATGCTTGGGAGCTCGATGCGAAATACTGGGCGTATCCTACAGAAAATCCCTAGTTAATCCCAGCAAGCGATTTAGTTAGCCCTAAAAAAGCCTTCTCTGGTTTTTTTAGGGGTGACCATTTAATTGTCAGGTGAATATAAAGCTTAGCTGAAAATAGCCGATAGTATGAGTATGTTATCGATTTCAACAGCCTATCGCATCCTCAATGTCTTGATGGTGTTTTTATTGGGTGCCAGCGTTAATGCTCAGGCAGCCTTGCAATATGTAACGCGCTCAGAAGATGTGAAGTGGACAGTTGAAGGTTCTAAGTTTTATTGTCGTCTATCGCATCCCATTGAAGGCTTTGGTGAAGCGGTTTTTGAGCGGGAAGCCGGAGAGTTAACGCGTTTTTATCTAAAGTCACAAATGCCCCGGATGAAAACCGGACAAGCCGCATTAGTTTCCCGAACGCCAGCTTGGTCAACAGTAGCTTCCGCCAGTACCTTATCAATGGTTGCTGTCAAAGAGAGTACTACCCCCATTACTATTGGCCGTAAATTATCAGAGCGTATGCTTGCAGAATTAGAGAAAGGGCGTTTGTTGGATTTTAAACGCCGACCGCTTTATGGTGATTCGCAACCTATTAGGGTCACTCTATCGAGTATTGGTTTTCGTCATGGACACCAAGATTATTTAGGGTGTCAGGGTGATTTGCTCCCCTATAATTTTAGACAGATCAGACGTTCTACTTTGTATTACGCCGATAATGATGATGAGTTAACAAAAGAGGCTAAAAGACGTTTAGATTTAATTATCGAGTATATTGAGGCAGACCCTTCTGTGAAAACTTTTTATATTGATGGTCATACTGATAGTCAAGGTATTCGCAATGAAAATTTATTGAAATCGCAACGTCGCACAGAAAAAGTGATGGACTATTTCATTGAAAAAGGAGTTGATAAAGAAAGGATCGTTGCTCGGTGGCACGGTGAACGTTATCAAGTAGCAAGCAATAAAACGGCGGCGGGTAGAGCAAAGAACCGCCGCGTTACCGTTCGCCTAAGTCGAGAGCCTCCGAACATTCTAGTGCAATCCGAAAGTCCCGATGAAGACTTGCCGGAAGTGAAAGCAGAGAAAGAGCGCGAGCAAAATAAAAACTCACTAAATTAAACGTGATTCCATATGTCTATCGTTACGTGTTAAAGTCCAGCGCTACTGATTATAAAAAAATCGATTTTTAATATGCCTGCACGTTTTAACTCAAGACTCGAAAATAATTCTGAATCGAGTATCTCCGTAGTTCAACGTTATCGAAAAGTGATGATGCAAAATGTTTTTGATGAAAATCTTGCACTGGTCCACTATAGAGGCGGTGAAGAAGAATTTCAAATAGGAAAATCTTACTTAAATAGTAAAGATCCAACGGATCGAGCTGTGGGGGCAGATATCTTAGCCCAACTTGGCTGGCAAGATCGCACGTATCTAGATGAGTCTCTTGGTATCCTGATTCCTGCACTAAAAGATGAAAATGAGCTTGTTGTCTGTAGCGTGTGTTATGCATTAGGCCACCGTTCAGATCCGAGAGCAATTCCTCATGTGTTGACGTTGGCGCAAAGTCCAAGTGAAAAAATTCGTTGTGGAGTCGTCTCAGCCTTGTTGGGGCAAGAGTCAGAGGATGCGATTGACGCAATGATCATTCTATCTAAAGACTCTAATCAGGATGTCAGAAATTGGGCAATGTTTGGCTTGGGATCACAGATAGAAGCGAATAGTGCTGAGGTTCGAGAGGCCTTGTTTGTTGGTACATCTGATACTCATTCAGAGATACGTGGAGAGGCGCTTCTTGGCCTTGCTGAAAGAAAGGATGACAGAATAGTTGACTTGTTACTCCGTGAATGGGAAAACTATGATTATGTCAGTATTTTGAGCTTAGAAGCAGCAGAGAAGACGGAATCCTCCCGGCTTTATTCAGCGCTTCTCAACTTCAAAAAAACAATGGACTTAGAGGGGGGTGAACGGTTTTTCTCCCAGTTACAGTGTGCAATTGACGCGTGCCAGCCAAAAATAGAATGACTAAAAACCTCTAATTATTTTTGGATCATTTATGGGCATCATTGTTGCTGAAATGTGAATATCTACAGTATGTAATTTCTATAGATGTTCATACGAGAGTGGCTGAATATGCTTTTGTAAACCAAGGATATTGGTCATTCTTCGTTATAATTCAAAATATAGGTGCTTCTTTAAAAGACGTAATTAATCAGATTAAGCCAGCTAATTCATCAGTGATAAAAATGAAAAAACAACTGCTATTAATCTTAATGGCTTCTATTGGCCTGCTCTCTGCTTGCGCTGAAATAAGGCACACTAATAAAATTATTCATCAAGATGCAAAAAAAGCCGTAAAAGAAATCGGCCATGCGGGACGAAATGTCGGTGAAGAAATAAAGAAAACAACTAAGAAAGCTGTGAAAGATATTAGTGATTAGACTGTCTTGTTGTGAACGTATGAATAATATGTAAGGAAAAGGGTTGAGCAATGGGCTGTAAAAACATATCGCCCAAGCATTGCGCCATGGAAATGTACGGCACTATTGTGGATAGGTCTCTCTTTTTTAATGTTATCTTTGGCGGCTTCTTATGTTCAGCTCCATTACCATTGGACAAATGGTGGTATTTGGTTGGTTATTGGACTTTTTGTTTTTGCAGGTCTTTACGGTATCGTTATTTCTATTTGGGGTTCAGATCTATGGTAGTGTTGAGTCTACGTCGTCCATGGTAAATTCGCTGCAACATAGTCGTTAACCGTAGTTCTTTAGGATATATTTAATCTCAAGCTTGCTATTGTCAAAGCTTGGAATACTAAAATCCAGGCGCTACTCAGGTCGACCCTGTGATTTTTTCACATTATTTAGTTTTGTGAAGAATGGCTTTCTTATTGACAAAAACTATCGCGCTATCTAGACTTTTAAAGCCTTTTTAGGCGCTTGTAAACTAAAGGAAAGTCCATGAATAGCAGTCGTCGCAGAACCCTGAAGTGGTTGGGTGTCTCTGTAGTATCACTTGGTGCAGTATCGTCATCCGTCGCTTTAGTCAGCCAAACCGCTTGGCTGATTCCCAAGCCCCAAGGTAAGAAGCAAACTTTAATTACAGATCCAACTTCTGAGCAATTTGTCTACGTGGATGGCTATATTGTTAAGGCCGACCAGCGGTGATTTATCAATTCGATTTTCTGAAGCAAAATCAGCCTCCTAAGATTGTTATTATTGGCTCTGGTCCAGCCGGGGTTACTTTATCCGTTAAATTAGCCGAGCTAGGTATTCCCAGTCTAATCTTAGAGGCCGGTGGCGAGCAGTGGAGCGAGTTGGCTCACGATACTAGTAAAGGTAAAACCATTGGCAATGAATATTTTGATTTAGACTTTAGTCGCCTCAAATTCTTTGGGGGCTCTAGTAATCACTGGACAGGTGTATGTCGCCATCTCGATGAGGTCGATTTTGAAACCCGTGAAGATATTAATGGTCATATCGGTTGGCCTATTAATAAATCGGATCTAGACCCTTTTCATGCGGAAGCACGACATATTCTTGAACTGCCAGACCCGATGGAGGAAGACACTATCAGTGCTGACCTGAAGGAAATTCAATTTTCTTTGAGTCCCCCCGTTCGTTTTGCTCAAAAGTATTCCGGTTTTTTTAAATCTTCAGATAAGGCGTCTGTTTGTTTAAACACGTATGTTACTTCTGTAGAAGCTCGAGGCGGGCGTATTGTTAAAGTCAATGTTGCTGGACCTAGCAAAGAAGAGTTGAGTGTCGATGTTGATACGATCATTTTTTGTGGGGGTGGTATTGAAAATTCTCGGTTGTTACTGTGGTCCAATGCCGTATCTGCCGAGCCTGTTGTTGCTAACACAAATAGTTTAGGTCGTTATTGGTTTGAGCATCCGCATAATGAAGCTGGCGAGGCACGTATACTTCGTTTCCCCTACAGATATCGATTGCCATGGAATATGGCTTTCTTTGCGCCCTCACCAGAAGCCATGCGTAAGTACAATATCCTGAATGCCTGCCTGCGATTGCGGCGACAATTCGCTCCTCTAAAAAATGCGGTGCATAACCTAGCCTGTGTTATGGAACCATTGGATCAAAAGTCTGTTAATTTATTGGGTAAGGAATTGGGGTGTACCAATAGTATTGAAATGGTTTGGGAGCAAGAACCCCGAGAGCAAAATCGTATCGAATTATCCACAACCGAAAAGGATGTTTTTGGCGTGCCGCGCCCGGTTCTCTTTTGGAAACGCAGTGCCTTGGATTACCGCACGCCAAAAGTACTGATGGAATTGATGGGAAAGCATTTAGCCAGTAATGATTACGGGCTGTTGCGCTGTTATGAGCACATGATCGAAGAGGGCAATTACCCCTCTTCACCTTGGGTGGCGGGTTGCCACCATATGGGTGGGACAAGAATGGCTGCTAACCCAAGTCAAGGCGTTGTTGATAGCAATCTTAAAATTTTCGGTTTAGCCAATGGTTACGTACTCGGCTCATCCGTGTTTGCAACAGGTGGTCACGCTAATCCTACTTTTACTATCGTTCAATTAGCTTTGCGCATGGCAGGGCATTTGAGTGGGCGCAAAGCAGAACTGATTAACTCTTTTTAGTGATTTAACAGCCTTATACTGAATCGTAGATTCAAGGGGAAATGAAAAAATCACATTCTGCTTAGGTAATTATTTTTCTTTTCGTTTTATTCGCGTAATGGTATCGATCATTACCCCTGATATCGGCGTGAAGCGAGCGATGCGATAGATAATGTCTCTCACTCGGCCACGTTTTTTAACACGTAGTTCAGGAGCCGTTGGCATATACCATAGTGCGGCCGATGCGCGTAGTAAGGTACTGAGTATAAAAATGACGGCAATGGGACGTTCTATGGCAATGTTAAAACCAGCCATTACAATTCGATTAGGTATCCATTCAATTAAGTACCCTCCTACAACAGCTCCAATACAAATTGCTAGGGCGCCCAGAGAAGACTGAATAGCAGAGTAGGTGGCAAAGTGTAAGTGCCGAGGTTTTAGATCATATAAATAATTGGATGACGCCAAGCTAAATCCCGACCAAGCAAAACCACCTAACATTTGTACGGCAATCAAATAATAGGCATTGTCAGAAAATAGCCACATGATTGGTAGTGCGGGAATGATGGTTACGCCAATTGCCATTACATAGCGATTCCCTTTTTTGTCGCAAATTTTTCCCCAAAAAGGCAGCATTAAAAACTGAATAAAAATAGAAGCGGCAGTATTTAATGAAAATTGCCAATAACTAAATTGTAAATCGCGCAACATATAGACCGCAAAAAAAGGTCCCGATAGGGCCACAAAACATTGCATTGCGGCCATAAAGCTAGCAAAACGGCGAAATTCTTTATCGCTCCATAGTTCTTTTATGTGAGCTGAAAAATCTCGTAGACTACGGTGATAAACGGTTGGCGTGTAGATGATGTCATGCATCTTAAATAGATAGCGCGTTGATAACAAACGTCCTATCGCCGCGACTGAAAACAACAACACAAAACCCAACCAGGCTTTTCCTAGTGTATCGCTAAATGTTAATGCTCCGCCCCCAATGACAAAAGTTAGTAATGACGTCATCATTGCAATACGCGTGCGACGACTAAAAAAATGACCACGTAAGCGTTCTGGTACTAGCATGCCCATCCAGGCACGCCAATGGGGTAATACTAAATTACTGCCAATGTGGTAAATCGCAATAGTAATGATTAGCCAATCCAGTGGCTTATTAAAAAGTTGTGGAATGCTCGATAGTACAATCACTAATAACATAAGCACTTGCAAAGAAGCGCCAAAGACAATTAAGCGGTGACGATGGATGAATTGCCCAAGCCAGATCGTCAAAATTTGGAAAAGGCTGCCCAGCAATTGTGGCAGTGCGACTAACCAACCGATCTGTACTGCAGTGGCATTTAGGAATATGGCAAAAGCATTGATATATTGATCGTAAGTTCCCGTCATTAATGAGGAGGCAAAGCTTTCTCGTTGAGAAAGACGCAAACTGTCACGAACTTGCGCTTTTGTTAACGAGGTGTGCTCAGACTCTGTCATTGAATGATTCTTTGATTTGTTCGTGACAGTATAGATACTATTTAGATGATTTCTATATCAGTAATGTTGATTGCTGTCTCCTTAACCTATTTTGGGGGGCAACAAATGAAAGCTTAGTTTTTTAATTGTATGTCCGCAGCAACTCCTCGGTGGTCAGAACCTGGAAGAGTAAAAATCCAGCTATCTACGACGTTATATTGTTGCGGTGAAAATATATAGTCAATACGAGAAATTGCGGGGACGTTTGTGTGAGGTGACCATGTGGCGCCCGGTAGAAAATTTGCTTCTTTGTAAGTGTCTTGCAAATCAGACGTTAATAGCGCCTGAATGGCTTCTGAAAATGGTAAAGCATTTAAGTCACCTAATACAAAAACGGGATCTCCAGATTTAGCGGAACCAATATCTTTAATTAGTTTCCCATCTTTTATCCAGTTTGCAATGGCCTTGATATTGGGTTCATTAGTATTTTTGCATGCCGCTATAATCGGTGGTGCGTGAATCGTTAATACAGAAAAGCGTCTGTTCTTTTTTGATAACCTTGCTGTACCTATTGGCATATTACATGGGCCTTTTACTGGCGACTTTACAATACTTGATTGTGCTTTCCAGGATTTATGAACGCCAAGGTAGGTGCCATGAGTGCCTTTTCTTGGTTCATGGATAATACTAGTAAAGCCATTATCCTTTAATAAGTGAATATCAATATTATTTTTTCTCAATTCTAGTATGGAGATTATATCGGCTTGAGTTTCTACTAATTGAGTAGCCACTGCTTTAGGCACTTTATTTTCGTAGTATATGTTGGCTGTTACTAGACGAATATGATCGGCTTCCTTGGGCTTATTTTTATCGTTGGGTAAGGTGGAGACAACCCATAGGCAGGGAAGAAAAATAATGAGTAATAAGTAAAAGAATAATTTTTTTAACATATGTAGTCGTGTCGTTCGTGACTTTTGGTGAACTCATTATAAAGCTAAAGAGAGAGTGTGTGAGATCTCTTACATCACCTTGCGATAATACCCTACAGATAACCAACGGCAGTATGCGTAAAGTACACCCTACAAGGACGTGACGCAGGATGCGCACTTGGGTCATGAAGACCAGAGGAATAATTGTTTTTATTCCATAACCACAGGGACCGTGGTTGACTAAGCCCAGCTGGCACATTAGTTCCAGCTGGGCTTTTTTGTTTTCAAATTTGTACCATTATACAAATTGGTCTCTGTAGCGGAATAATCTTGATCGCTTAGCAAGGCGGCAGCTCTTCTTTTGCTATCAGCTGATGGATGAGATACGATCGCGACTTCAATATAAGAAGACTAGCAATGGAGAGCATTTATGGATGTGAGTGGCGAATTAATAGTTAATCTTTTATCTTATTCCTCAACAGACATAATAGTAGGCAGAGGTGAGGAATAACGTATTATAAAATTGATTCGGAGTTCTTCTGACCTTGAAAAAACATTACAAGTAGTAAGAAGTAAAAATTTTTTCGGCAAGCTATTTTCGCGGGTCAATACTGAAGACAATAAAAAAATACTGGTTCAATCTCTGGCTGGGCGATTGACACCAGCTAGCTATTCAATGGTTAATAGTGTGATTAGCGGTCAGGGTACTCTCAAAAGAATGCTTGAGAATAGTTATGGTCTACAGCAATCTTTAAAACGCTACGGACTCACAGCAACACTAGCGGTTGTTTCAAATCATCTTCTTGCACAGGCATTGAAGCAACTTAAAACAGCGAGTGCTAATCAACCTTTTACTGGGAGTGGTTCCACAGGTATTGATCCCAAAACCTTGTCCATAAATAATATAGATAAAGCGTTACTTGCAATTAAAGACACGAGTGCTCTAACTAAGTACGGGAACCCCATACCGGGAAGCTTATCGGCCTATCTCGCTACGTTGACGGCTGATGAGCGAAAAGCTCAAGCATCGGCATTGCTTCATAGACCTATCATTTCATTATATGAACACAGTTACTATGGCCCGATTCCCTCACGCGTTAATTTAATTAAGGTGGCAGCACGAACCTATAATTTAGAGCCTGCTTTAGTAGCGGCGTTTGTCTTAGCAGAGCAGCGAGATCAGTCGAAAAATGAAGATGCAAAAGACTTTACTGCTGCCACTAGTATGTTTGAAGGTAATACGTCAGTAGGCTTAGGCCAGGTGGTTGTATCTACTGCAAGGCGACATGATTTGTTTGATGGCTTGCTATCGCCAGGCGCAACAAAAACTTTAAGCCATGATGAACTTGCTATTCTGCTGACTTCCGATGACTTTAATATTTTTGCAGTTGCAAAGTACATACGTCTAGTCGCAGATGCTGCCAGCACATTAGCTATTAGCACGCTGCCTAATACGCAAGCAGCTTTTCCGGGTATCAACTTGCCTGTATATAAAAACAATTCTAGCACTTGGCCAGATGACAACATTAGGGCTCTTGCTTCGGAATATACATCCAGAGCGTGGGATGACCGCGTGTCACCTGGGTGGGGTTATTTTGTATTTCAAGCTTATCTTGATATGAAGGCTTCCGGAGCCATCTAAATGAATTGCAACAAAGCTTATTTTTTACTGCTCATTATTTACCTATTACTACAAGGGTGTAACATGAAGGGTCAATATTCCGAAGAAGTACTAACACACCAAACAGGGCTTCAGGTTTCAATACCATATCAATACCACTCGATAAGTAACGAGGAAAATGGCTTGAAAATAACTATCAATTCGCCTGATAGCCGAAATATAAATGAAATAGCCATAAAGCTTCTCGATACCTATCAGCTGATTAATTCTGAGAAAAAAGTAATCGATGGACAAACCTATCTCTATACTATCGAAAATTATAGTGGTGGGTCAGGTGGGAGCGAGCACACTATTACGATTTGGAAACAGCTTGAAAATAACGGCGTACTTATTAATCATTACCTACAGCAAGAAGGCAAATATGACTTTGCTAACACTTGGAAACTGGCTGAAACGGTTCAGTTGAATCAGCAAAAATAGAAAATGGGCGTACTTGTTATTTGAATCGCCAATAGGACCAGATGCCCCTATGAATTTCTAATAAAAATCGTTACAATTCGCGCCCGTCTGAAAGTGGTCAGTTATATCGCGGCCTTGGGAGCTCCCTAGTATGTCATCTAATCCGTCTGTTTCGCCCTCATCAATCAAAAAAGTGGTTCTTGCCTATTCTGGAGGCCTCGATACTTCGGTTATCGTC
>JBNKUQ010000011.1:0-54630 GCA_050298695.1 Cellvibrionaceae bacterium | reverse complement strand
ACACCGCCAAAATCATCAGTCGCCGTGTAGGTAAAACTGACTTCACGGATATCTCCTGGAGCCAGGTCGTCAAAGTCACCATTGGGATTAAAGCTATAGGTTCCATCGCTATTGAAAACTAAACTACCTTCGGCAACATCATTGACGAGGCTGTAGCTAACAATACTTCCATCCACATCCGTCGCAGGAGGAACAGCCGCATTTAAAACGGTATCTTCATCGGTAGTATTCGTCGCATTGCTCGTAATTGGAAGATCATTAGTACCGGTTATATTTAAAGTCACCGTTGCGGGTTCACTCTCATTACCATCATCATCTGTTGCGGTATAAGTAAATGAAACGTTAGTGGTGTCTCCAGGCGCAAGAGAATCAAACTCAGTGCCAGGATCGAAACTGTAACTACCATCTGGATTAAAGGTTAAATTCCCTGAAGTAGGACCACTAATGAGAGTGTATTGACTAATAGTTCCGTCACTATCAGTTGCTACAACGTTTCCAGAAACAACTGTATTTTCTTCGCTGGTAGTAGATATTGAAGTGGCAACGGGAACAGCATTGGAATCGTTCAACTGATTGTTAGCATCGAGATCACCGTTAGTAAATGGGTTATCATCGACGGTATTTACATTATTAACTGGCGATACCTCAAAACCACTTACTGGGAGTAGGGAGTTGCCCGTTCTTTGATAAAAAACAACACCAACGCTACCCTCTTCTATCTGAGTTCCTGCAGCAGGTGCTTGTAACAATTCTTCTAGGCTAACACCATCAGCAATCGCTTGTTCAAGCGCTTCAATACTGATCGGCTCTTCTAGAGAGCCTTCCTGCCTGGCACTATTTAGTTCATCGAGGAATTCTTGGTTAAAAGCAATGAGTTGATTTTGTCCAAGTGTCAGTACACCTTGATCATTAATGTACAAGACAACCGCACTGTCGTCATGGCTACTCAGAGTATCGTTCAGATAAATTTTTGTTCCAGGCTCAACGGGCAACTGTTCGCCTGAAGCACTAATCAGCACCACGTCACCTCGACATTCAGCGATTTCTGCTCGTACTTGTGTGTAAATTTCCGGAACAGTGGAAGATACTATATTGCTCTGATGGTTGCCCTGAGTCATAACTACCTCGAAAAAAGTTTATTGTGTTAACAAACAATACCTATCATATAAATGTTATTGTTATTGACCTTGTTCTTTTATACCCAATGCCTTAACTAATTCACCCTCTGCTTGCGCAACTCTATACAACGAATAGAGCTGATCATACTGCGCATTTAAGTAATTACTTTTTGCTTCTAGCAACTCATTTTCGGTATTTAACAAATCGAGTAATGAGCGCTTACCGATATTAAACTGCTTTCGATAAGCTTCACGTGTTGCAATAACTGAATTGGCATAGTCACTGAGAAAATTGACTTGTTTACGAGTATTTTCATAAGCATGCCAAGATAAACGCATACCTTCCTCTACTTGTCTTTTGGTTCGGTTGCGGACTTCTTTAGCTTCTTCAATTAAATAGGCACTTTGTTTTTTTCGAGCGTTATCTGAGCCACCATTGTAGAGGTTATAGCGAAGACGCAATGCAATAACCCAGTCTTCATTTTTCCCTTCAACACCATCAATATCTTCATTCCAAGTGCGGTCGCCCTCAATGGCTAACGTTGGATGAAACTGACTTTTACTAGCTTGGTATTGAGCTTTTGCAGCGTCTATATCGGCATTAGCGGATTTTAATTGAGGGTTATTATTAAATGCTTTTGCAAGCGCTTCCTGAACGGAAGCAGAAATGGGTACACCTTCAGGCTTTTCTAAGGTTGAATATTCAGGAAGGTAACCCACAACACCATAGAAAGCACTGACCGCATCTTGGAGGTTATTCTCTCCCGCAATAGTATTACTTTTTGCTAAGGATAGGCGCGCTGATATTTGATCAAGGTCAGAACGGCTACCCACCCCGGCTTTAGCTCTAAGAGACATTTGATCATAAATATTCTGATGCTCATCCAAAGAACTTTTCAACAACTGCAACAATTCGGATTGACGTAATACCTCTATGTAAACCTCTGCCACACTCAAAGCAACGGTTTCATCCGTATCCTGAGAGTCATAAAGCGCACTGTTATATCGCGCTTTTTGACGGTCAACCTCACTGGAAGTCGCACTGCCATCATAGAGCATTTGGCGTAGACGTAAGGCTGCCTCAGTGCGCGTTAGCTCTACTTCATCACCCCCAGTCGCAGGTGATTTTGTCCATTCACGCCCCACTCCCAATTCCGCATCCAAGGTAGGCAGGTAACCACCTTGAGCAAGACGAATTTCTTTTTCTCTCGCCAAAACTTGGTTGCGTGAGGCCAATGCTTCAGGATTTGTTTTTAAGGTATGAGCAACGACTTCTTGTAGTGTTAAAGCAGATGCAGGTATTGCAGAAAATAGATATAAGCTCGATACCCCTAGAGCCCACCATAATTTGAGTGAATTTTTCATGTAAATTTTTCCTTAGGTGTCTTTACATTTCAGTTTTGTGACATGAGTCACATTTTAGCGGTTTATTTTTTAACCACAAGTTTTTTATTATGCCCCGATATTGTGCCACTAGAACTTAGCATTAAGCAATATGTATAAAAATCAAACACTTAAAGCAAATACCCTAAATAGTGCGCGTGATATAGGATGACGAATAATGCCAAAAAACCGACAAACGGATAACTTAATCTTACTTCGAGCCTGAAATAGACAAAAAATCATGCCTTTTAGAATACATAATGATCTCAATCAAGACTCAACAAAGAATGAATACTAACGCTCCCTTAGAGCCAACTGTTTTGTTTTTAGTATGGGTTTAAGGATGTAGTCGAGGACGGTCTTTTTACCTGTAAGAATATCGACATTCACTGTCATGCCAGGAATGATGGGTAAAGGCTTAGACTCATTACCCAGATATGAGGAGTCCGTTTCGATTTGGACCAAATAGAAGCTTTCCCCTTCTTCATTTAAGATTGTGTCGGGGCTAATGTTCACCACCTTACCATCCAGCCCACCATGTATTGAAAAATCATAGGCGGTAAACTTTACCACAGCACTTTGGCCTGGGTGCATAAAAGCAATATCTGATGGGCGAATACGCGTTTCAATCAAGAGACGATCCTCGGAGGGCACAATGGCAACCATATCCATGCCTGGTTGAACCACCCCACCCAAGGTCTTAACAAACAATTGTTTGATAGTACCGGCTACCGGAGACTTAACTAAACGACGATCAACCTGATCAACAATAGCCTGACTAGACTCGTTTAAACGTGCCAATTCTGCTTGTATGTCGTTATATTCCGATTGTGCTTCACTACGAAAAGCTGACTCTGCTGCCACTAATGTTTGCTCAAGCTCACCTAGCGATGCTTGTATCCTCGGGAACGATAAACGCGATGCCTGTAATTCACCCGACAAGTCGTTGACTTGCCGCTGCAAACGCAATAACTCCACTTGTGATACAGCCCCTTCTTTTACCAGGGGTTGGGTTAACTGCAACTCATCGTTAAGTAATTGGTAGCTTCGTTGCAACTGGCTTATCTTTGCACGCAGCTCAGATAATTCTTGTTGTTTTTGTGTGATTTGCTGACGAATAATTTGGTTATTAGATTGCAACTCTTGTTGGCGAGCCAGATAAAGCGCTTTTTCGGTATTCACTTCTTTTTCGGGTAAAGTTTTTAGCAATTGCTCTTCAGGAAAAGGACTACCTTCAGCTTCTGCTTTCAAACGGGCTGTCTTTACGTTGAGTTGTGACAGGCTCACTTCCGTCTCTCGTAAAGAAGAAGAAAAACGCATATCATCTAAACGCAATAACGCTTCTCCCCGTGCAACTTGCTGTCCCTCGCGTACAAAAACTTCGGAAACGATGCCACCTTCCAAATTCTGGATTAATTGTACGGAGCGTGAAGGAATAACTTTGCCATCACCTCGGGTGAATTCATCAATTTCTGCAAAAGCTGCCCAGGTGAGCATAACGACAATAAAAGTAGCGATGGCCCACAAAAGTTGTTGACCACCCCGTGGCGATTGCTGCATGACTGCCGCCGCCGCTGACGAGGCATAGGCCACGTCATCATCGTTTATTGAATGATTAACACTAAGGTTGCGCAACACGTAACTGTCCTTTTTTTAATGCATCGAGTACAGCTTCTTTGGGACCGTCTGCAATAAGGCGTCCACCATCCAATACAATGATGCGATCAACTAATGATAGCAATGACGTTTTATGGGTCACGAGCACAAGTGTTTTATCAACAAGTACTTGAGATAAGTGGTCTTTTATTGCCGTTTCAGAGCTATTGTCCATACCACTGGTGGGCTCATCAAGCAGGTACATGGAGGGATCATTTAGCAATGCGCGAGCGATACCAACGCTTTGTCGCTGCCCACCGGATAAAGCTTGCCCTCGCTCACCCACATCGCGATCAAAACCCAGTGGGTGCCTATCAACAAATTCTTTTACACCCGACAATTTTGCAACTCGCACAATATCTTCATCGCTTGCGTGGGAGAGCCCATAGACAATATTGTCTTTTATAGACCCCGAAAATAACACGATATCTTGCGGTACAGCACCAATGTGTTGACGTAAATCGGCAGGATCAATTTGCTGATGATCGATGCCGTCAAACAATATACTGCCTGATGTAGGCTGATAAAGACCTAACATCAATTTTTGTACCGTAGTTTTACCGGAACCAATGCGACCAATAATGGCCACTTTTTCTCCGGGATTAATTTTAAAAGAGAGGGTATCCAAAGCAACCTGCTTATCGTCAGGATAATGAAAAGTCACTTTATTAAATTGAATGGCACCATCAAAACTCGGGCGTTTAACAAAAGGTTTTTCCGGATTGCGTTCTTGGGTCTTTGCAACGATATCATCCAAGGTACTTAATGCAGTTTTAGTTTGGTCATAGCTGACCATTAAACTAGCGACTTGAGAAATCGGTGCCATCGCTCGACTCGCCAACATGAAACACGCAATCAATGCCCCCATCGTAAGCTCGCGTTCAACAATCAAGTAGACGCCAACAATAATTAACACAACACTAGCTAACTGTTGAACCAAACCAGAGAACAAGCCTACCGATAGAGACAGCATACGCATGCGCTGACTCCATTGCGCCAAATGCCCTACCGATTTTTCCCATAGTCTTTGTAAAGAACCTTCTGCATCCAATATTTTAACGGTTTCCAGTCCAATAAGAGATTCAACTAAGGTGGCATTTTTTTGTGCCGATGAAGCAAAGGTCTGTTCAACCGCATGCTTAATTGGTTTTTGCAAGCACCAACCACAGATAATAATCAATGGTAAAGCGATTAAAGGCACCCAAACCAAGGCTCCGCCAACATAAAAAATAAGTAATAAAAAAAGTAGTACAAAGGGAATGTCAACAAGTGCGGATATCGTAGAGGATGTATAGAAATTTCTAACCGTATCAAATTCTCGAAACTGACTAACAAAAGAACCAACAGACTTAGGACGTTCACTAAAACGCGCACCAAGCACTCGTTCAAATAAAAAAGATGACAATAAAATATCCGATTTTTTACCAGCCACCTCAATAAAATACGCGCGTAAACCTTTTAACACAACATCAAAAACGTAAACCAATATCACCCCAACGGCTAATACCCACAATGTTTCCAGCGCTTGATTAGGTACCACTCTGTCGTAAACATTCATCACAAATAACGGCGTGGCGACAGCAAATAAATTTATAAAAAATGAAGCTAACAAAATATCTCGATAAATTCGCCATGAAGATTTCATGACAGACCAAAACCAATGTTGTTGAGATTCGACGTTGATTTCATGATCTACATCTAATTGCTGTTGTTCGCGCACGTAAATACAGTAGCCCGAATACGTCTTCTCAAGAGTCGTCAAAGGTAGCTCTTTTTCTTCGGCTGATTCAAGGCTGAGCACCTTCACCGTAGAGGCCTCTTTATTGAGACCGGTTATGACAATAGCGCGATTGAGTTCTAATAATAGAACAACCGGTAACACAAGCTCAGGGATATCAGAAAGTGGTCGTTCACAAACTTTCGACTCCAAACCTGCGCGCTTCGCTGCACGTACAAATAATTCAGGGGTTAATCGTTGATTCACGAGAGGCAAGCCCGCAATCAAGGATGTTTCTGAACAAGGCGTTTCTTTTAAACGAGTAATCTGTAGCAAGCACTGTAACAGTGGATCATATACCACGGCATCAGCAGTTACATTTTCTACAGCTTGCGAAGACGATAAGGACATATTTTTAAGAATTACCGGAATAAAATGAATATT
Organism: Cellvibrionaceae bacterium; assembly: GCA_050298695.1. Lineage (GTDB taxonomy): Bacteria > Pseudomonadota > Gammaproteobacteria > Pseudomonadales > Cellvibrionaceae > CANLBN01. Next base: position 48,312 of record JBNKUQ010000011.1, on the reverse strand, counting down.
AGTCTACTCTCTACTATAGATCATACACAAAGAGATGCGTCAATGCCTTATGTAAAACGCAATGAAAGTGGCGAAATTGTATCACTCACACAGACTACGGATAATGCGCACCGCGAATTTTTAGCTGCAACGTCACCTGAAATTGTCACCTTCTTATTCAATAGCCGTGAAATCGACCTATCCCGCCATGTATTAGCCGAATCGGATAAGGATGTCGCTCGTATAACCGAAGACCTTATTTATTTATTAATTAGCAAGAATATTATTTTATTTACAGAGCTTCCTGAAGCTGTACAAGAAAAGTTACTAAGTCGAGAAAAACTACGCTCTACCGTCGCCGGTGTTATGGAAAACTTTCTTGATGATAATGACACACTATAGAGCACTTCTAAAGAATTACTGAAACCTTAGGTCAAGCCGAACCTTTTCTAACTGGTGACATAAGATATCTGCTCCCTCAAGTAAGCGGACCGTATGACGCTGTAACAAGTCTGGATGAATAAAAAATAAATGGTTATTCTTGACCGCTTTTATCATCGGCCATTGTTTCCAGTCATCTAGCCAGTCGGGACGCACATCACCCATACCGCTAGCAATAATCACCTCCGGATTTCTCGCCAATACAGTCTCGACGCTTACCTTAGGGGCAATAGCGGCAGCATCCGCGAAAATATTTTCCCCTCCACATAAACGCATAACATCACTAATAATATGCTGACCATTAACCGTTTGTAGCGGTTCATTCCAAATAGGATAAAACAGACTAACAGGCGTATGTTGAGCATATTCGTGTTTGAATGTCTCCAGTTTGGTTAAATAATTAAGAGCGGCTCGTTCACTCGTTTCACTACGCCCCGTCAATACTCCAATCGCACGTATCGACCGTGCGACATCTTCTAGTTTTCTAGGCTCATCTAAATAGACAGTGATATTTAAATCGCGAAATTTTTGTAAAACAGCAGGCGACAAAGACGAGGACCAAGCAACCACCAAATCAGGCTTGCGGGCTAAAACAGCTTCTAGACTAAATGCTTGAATACTACCCACTCGCTTAATCGCTTTTGCTGCCTCTGGGTAATCCGAATAACTCACAACTCCCACTAATAAATCACCCGCTCCGGCAGAAAATGTGTTTTCTACAATGTGTGGCGCTAATGCAACAATGCGTTTTGCCGGTTGTGAAATTTGTACGGTATTGCCGGCATAATCCGTGACTTTTATATCGGCATAAACTGGCGCAGCGATGAATTGAGAAACTATTAATAAGCAAATTGACAGGATTAAATTGAAATTACTTTTGTTGTGACATTGTGGTTTACCCCAAAAAAACCTCTCGTCATTCCCGCGCAGGCGGGAATCCAGGCTTAAACAAAATCTGTATGCTCTGGATTCCCGTCTACACGGGAATGACAACAATATTCTTTTTAAGAAAAAACGTAATAACAAACAAACACTTTTACACATAATCAACCATCTGTTGCAAAAATTGCTGTAAACGTAGGATATGCTTGCCGGGTAAACCAACGCGTAACCATGCTTGCCCGCCGCTTATGCGCTGATACCGCAATAAAAGTCCTGCTTCACCCGCTCTCTCAAAAATACTTTCCAGTTGTCCACGATCACCGTTAACGGTAATAAATAAACCAGCGGATTTGCATTCCCCCCAGTGCAGGCGATGTAATAAAAGCAGCAATTGTTGGCTTTGTGTAGCAATCCGCTTTCGCTGTTGTTGCTGCCAACGTCGATCAATTAAGGCTTGCGTTCCAAGCCATTGAGCAGGGCGATTCACCCCCCATAACAATAAGCGCTGACGAAGTTCATCGACTACCAGCCCTTCACCTAGTACAAAACCCAAGCGTACACCGGCTAAGCCAAAAAACTTTCCCAAAGAGCGCAATACAATGACCTTAGGTAAATTCAGTAAAGAAGGTAAATGTTGTTGACCATGACTATCCATAAACGCTTCATCAATGATCAAATAACCACGCTCTTGTAACTGTTCATGCAAATAAAGCATTTGCTTGAGACTCAGTAATTCCGTTGTGGGATTATTAGGATTGATAACAACGACATGATCCACCTGCCTGTGTTGTATTTGTAATAACAATTCAGACCAATGCCGATAATAAACCACATGATGCCCTGCCGCTGACCAGGCTTGCTCATGCTCGCGATAACCCATGGCCGGAATGGCAACTCTCGCCGGTCTCAATAATTGAGGAAGCAATGTAATTGCCTCTTGAGAGCCGTTCACGGGAGTAACTGCTTTGGGAGAGCATTGATAATAAATAGCTGCCGCTTTACGTAAGGATTCACTAGGATAAGGCAGACTTCGCCACACAGAATCGGGAACAGCAGGAACTGGATACACCCAGGGACTAATCCCAGTCGATAGATCTAGCCAACCTCGCGCAGGTTTACTCCAATATTTTTCGGCTTGTTGCAGATTCCCGCCATGTTCAAATCCGATCATAACTCACCACTGCTAATGTCATTAACAATCCCACCAATAAATAAAGACTACGATCCAGCAAACGAAGCGCTCGCATAAGATCATCGTTATCTGGCAATTGACCTTCTCCCAAAATAGGTTTTGTTTTTGGTTGGCCATGATAAATGCTATCGCCCCCCAGTTGAATCCCTAATGCACCCGCACCTGCGGCCATCACAACACCCGCATTAGGACTTTCACAGTGTACGGATTGTTCTTGCCAACAATGCCAAGCCCTAGAGCGATTACCAAGAACAGTGTACAACGATGCGGTGATGCGAGCAGGAAACCAATTGAGAATATCGTCCATACGTGCCGCAAAACGACCAAAGTATAAAAAGCGTGGGGTTTTATAGCCCCACATCGCATCCAGGGTATTGGCTAAGCGATATAAAATAATACCGGGCAAACCGGCAACCATATACCAGAACAAAGGCGCTATAACAGCATCGCTACCATTTTCTAAAACAGATTCAATTGTCGCTTGCCGTATTTTTGTTGCATCCATCATTTGTGTATCGCGGCTGACAATCAAACCTACCTTTTCCCGTGCCTGTTCAATACGATTTTTTTGTAAGGGAAACAAAACAGCCAAGGCATGCTGGCGCAAACTGGTATAGCCTACACAAAGATAAACAACCGCAACCTCAGGTAATAGTGAGAATTGATTGACGAATTGCTTACCATAAGCAATGGCAACAACTAACAATACCGTCAGTAAGACCACACAAACAAACCAAGCCAACATACCAGCACACTGGACAACGAGTGGTGGCCAACGAGATTGATTACAGCATCGCTCACAAGTACTCGCTAAAAAACCAAAGCCCACCAAAGGATGGAATTGTTTCGGCTCACCTAATACACGATCCAGTAATAATGCCAAGGTGATGACAATGATACTATCTACAAAAGGAGAAAACATAGGACCAACAGTATTGTCACTTCGCTAAGTTCAATCAAGGCACCGACACAATCTCCCACGAAACCTTGTATTTTTTGCAGCCAAACGTATCGCCACCACCAAAGCAGTAAAGCTAAAACGGTAAATAAAATAAATGCCTTCACAAATGATAGAAATATCAAAGACAGTAAAAACGATAAGAGCCCAATAAATACAGCAAGGCCTTTAGGCACCGATTGAATCCATCCCGAACCTAAACCCTGAGTACTCACATAGGGAGTAGACACGATATACAGTAACGCCATCACGCGAGCCAACGGTAGGGCTAAACATAAAACAAGTAACCAATAAGACGATAGAGAGGTTAACAATAACCACTTAAGCAGTAGCAATAAAACTAAACCCACAACCGCCATTGGGCCCGCAGCAGGATCTTTAAATACACGTAATATTTTTTCTCGCTGTTCAGGACTATCTTGGCCCGCATGCCCTGCAAAAGCGGCATCGATAGAATCGGCAAAACCATCCAAGTGCAAAGCCCCCGTTAACACTACCCAACATACTAACAACAAACCCGCACTTAATGACGCAGAAAACTGACTAGGCAATAAAACCGATACCAATAATAATATACCCGCAAGTAACATACCCACGATTGGATAAAATAAGGGGGAATACGCTTGGGTTTGAGACGACCACGCTGATGCGGGCAATAAAAAAGAGACTGGCAAGCGAGTCAGCAGTTGCAAAGCGATTAAAAAAGCGTACCAGTAGTGAATCATATTATCGTCGAATTCACTCGTTCCCACGCTCTGCGTGGGAACGCAGACCTCACCCAAAACCATCGACTTTTTATTTGATTCACGAACAACACAGGCAAATTGCGCTTAACACTTTCAGTATTTTTATTTATTTTCCGTATGCATTCCCACGCAGAGCATGGGAACGAGATGAGAGTTATCGGGGCCGCTTTTAGGTCTGGATTCCCACCTTGCCCTACAAGGACATAGGGCACTTCTTGCAACGCAGGAGCAGTTGCTGATCGCAAATGACGGTAAAGATCAGATTTTTTATTCCGTACTTTCATACAATATTATGCCCCAACAACCGATAAAAACACTTCTCACCTTCACTAACAACCTGTATACGAGAAACACAGGCATAAGGTACATCAAAGCGATTCATAGCAATCACTGGCATCGATAAACAATGCGTTAGCAGGGCGCGAATAGTGCCACCGTGAGAAATCAAAAGAATATGCTGCCCCTGATAAGAGTTCACAATATGTTGAAAGCCTTCAATAACGCGTGCAACAAAAACATCTGCCGCTTCTCCATTAGGCGGCGGATAGCTAATAGGATCATTCCCCCAAGCCATCACTGCATCTGTTTGTGCTTGCCACACCTCATCCACCAACCGTCCTTCCCAATCGCCAAAATGTAATTCGCGAAAATTAGTTTCAATCGACAAAGGCAATTGCTGCTGTTCTGATAAAGTTCTTGCAAATTGCTGACAGCGAACTAAAGGAGAAGAAATAATGGTTTGCCATTGAGGCTCTATACGAGCCGTCGCACTCTGCATTTGCTGCCAACCGGTTTCGGTTAAGGCCACATCCCACGAACCACGATAACGATGTCCACCTTCACATTCACCGTGACGCAATAAATCAATGGTGGTAACAAGCGCCTGTGGTTTATCCTTCACTATCACTCACACCCGCCTCGGCAAAGGTTGCCATTTCATTGTGAAGTAATAACGCTGACTGGATCAGTGTTGTAGCAACGGCTGCGCCACTGCCCTCACCTAAACGCAAGCCTAAATCCAATAAAGGCTGTGCTTGCAAAGTTTCCAAGGCAAAGTGATGAGCGGGTTCAGCCGAGCGATGAGAAAACAACAACCACTCACGCACACCTGGATTGGTACGGACAGCCAATAAAGCCGCGGCGGTACAAATAAAACCATCGACTAGCACAGGGGTGCCTTGTTGTGCGCACGCGATATAAGCACCCGTTAACGCCGCAATTTCAAAACCGCCCACACAACGTAAAACATCTAACGGGGATTTTGCTTTACATTGATGTAAATTCAAGGCATTAGCAATCACCATTTGCTTACGAGTTAATCCCTCATCATCGACTCCAGTGCCACGTCCAGCCACTTGCTCCGGCGACAAGGACAATAACGCCGCATAAATTGCCGAGGCCGCAGTGGTATTACCAATACCCATCTCACCGCCAATAAACAAATCGATATCTTGCTCTGCAACAATACTCGCACCCAGTGCTAATGCTTTTTCCAATTGTTCTTCCGTCATCGCTGCCTGCTGAGAAAAATCCGCCGTGCCTTCTGCAATAGGTTGATGAATCAGTTGCGCATGCTCTGTAAAAGCCTCAGGCAAAGGCGTTGCAATACCCGTATTTACCACACAAAAATCCGCTTGCAACTGACGACTCAATACACTAATCGCCGCCCCGCCCTGTAAAAAATTAAGTATCATTTGCATCGTCACCGCTTGAGGAAAAGCAGAAACACCCTGCTGACACACGCCATGATCACCGGCAAAGACCGCAACTTTTACTTTGTTAATTTGCGGCTTAACACAACCCTGAAACCCGGCAAATTGTTCGGCTAGTTTTTCTAACTGGCCGAGGGAGCCTGCGGGCTTGGTGAGTTGTTGTTGGTGATCATGGGCTTGTTGCTGGGTGGTTTGGTTGATTTTTTTTGTGGGGATTTGGTACCAGTTTTTCATTGTTTATTCGCTGTGTTTAGTTTTTCATATATTTTTAGTTTGTTACTTTCTTTACCTCAAAGAAAGTAACCAAAGAAGGAGGTCCCGTTCGCAGACCTTGCCCTCCATGGACGGAGGGTACTTCAAAAACGCAGGAGCAGTTTTTGATCGGCTTCCCTGCGCGCTTCGCCAAAAAAGGCGCTGCGGCAATCGAACTCACAACCTCCTGTTGTTCGCCCTGCGGGCAGCAGAGCTGTTCAAATTTGTTCCTGACAAATTTGTCGCTATCGCTCAAACAGTCCTCGCTTCTCCCTTTTTTAGCTCCAGTGCTCGGCTGCTCTAAGGCATGTAGACTGTGCCAACCTAAATGTAATATTTTTTCACTTTAATTTTTGCGGCAAACCAGCAACTACCCAACTCACTCGGTGACATAATTGCGCAAGCTCTTGGTGTAGCCAACCGCTTTCGTCGACAAATTGTCTTGATAACTCTCCCATTGGAACAATACCCTGCCCCACCTCATTGCTCACAAGACAGATCGTTGCATTGGATTCTTTTAAAGCAGTTATAAAATTTTCGCGAACCTCAGGCCAGCCGTTATTCATTAGCGCATTACTAAGCCACAGGGTTAAGCAATCAATTAATATCCCGCAGGATGAATCATATTGTTTCAATACTCTATCAAGATGCAAGGGCTCTTCTACCAGTTGCCATTGCTCACCACGGCGCTGTTGATGATGTGCAATACGTGCTTGCATTTCCTCATCACCCGCCGTAGCCGTTGCAACATAAACAAAAGACGAACACGATTGCTCAAGTAACCACTGCTCAGCAAAACGGCTCTTACCGCTTCGAGCACCGCCCAAAATAAAGTGTTTCATCAACCAACCTTTAAAATGCAGTTTATATTTTTTACGTTTTTAAACTACGAGCATCATACCCGCGTAGGCGGGTATGATGCTTCCTTTTTGATATTACTTAAACCCTTGTCGGAACCACTACCCTCTGCTGACTCTCCGGATGCACAACCACATCCACATCCACCCCATACAAACCTTGCATTAACGCCGACGTGATTTCATCCGCCGGTTTTCCGTACGCCAACATCTCCCCACAACACAACGCAAGCACTTTATCGGCGCAGTTAATAGTAAGATTGATATCATGTAACACCATCACAACCGCGACACCACTTTCAGCAAACTGCTTAATCACTTGCATTAGCTGCTGTTGATGTCCCAAATCCAAGGAAGATGTTGGCTCATCTAATAATAGTAAACGCGGATTGGCATCTTCGCTTCGCCATATTTGCGACATCACTCGCGCGAGCTGTACGCGTTGTCGTTCACCACCAGAAAGTTGAGTATATAAACGCCCCTGCAAGTGAGTGATGTCTAAACGTGATAACACATCGCTCATAATGTCTTGATCAATCGCTTTACCAGTTTGATGAGGAATACGCGATAAACGTACCACTTCTTCGACAGTAAACGGAAAATTCAATTGGCTTTGCTGTGGCAATATGGCTAAGTGCTTGGCTTTTTTTTGCGGATCAATATGTCGATCACTAGGAGAAAAACCACAACAATGAATTTGACCTTGGATTTGTTGTTGCTCGTGTTCACTGCTCACCAAAGCATTGAGCAAAGTTGATTTACCCGCACCATTGGGACCGATAATGGCGAGGATTTCTCCTGCTTCAAGACTAAAGGATATTTGGTTGAGCAATCTTGCTCCCCAAGCGTGAACCGTTAATGCATCAACCTGAACCGTCATTAATTTAAACCATAGACATAACGTCGAGTTAATAACGACAAAAAGAACGGCACACCAATAAACGCGGTAATTAAACCAACGGGTAATTCGGTTGGCGCCAACAATACTCGTGCTACGGTATCCGCTACTACTAACAAGACTGCACCGGCTAACGCAGACGCAGGCAGCAAGTAGCGATGATCGGGGCCTATCAATAGACGAATAATATGCGGCACCACTAAGCCCACAAAACCAATCGCGCCCGCTAAAGCAACGGAGACACCCACGCCAACCGCAACCGATAGTACAATAATACGTTTTACATTTTCGATATCGATGCCCAAATGCCTCGCCTCTGATTCACCCAGCAATAAGGCATTTAATGCAGAGGCTTTACGAGGCAAAACCAATAACAAAATAAGCGCCACAACCAATGCAAACCCCGCTCGCCAATAGGTCGCCCCTTCTAAAGACCCCATGCGCCACAAACTAATGCGTCTGAGCACTTGATTGTCTGCATAAAACTCTAGCAGGCTGGTTAAACTTCCCACTAAAGCGGCAATGCCAATGCCCGCTAATAACATGGTGGCAACCGAAGTCCCGTTACCATAACGAGCAAGACGATAAACCAACCACACCGCGATTGAACCACCGGCAAATGCACCAAGAGACATTAACGGCAAACCCAGCCACTCGACAACGACACCACTGCCCAATGCAATTACAAGACTTGCACCTAAGGATGCACCGGCTGTCACACCGATCAGTGACGGGTCGGCCAAAGGGTTTCGAAATAAACCCTGCATCACTGCACCACTCAGCGCCAAGATGGTACCAACCAACGCGGTAAGCAAAACACGAGGCAAGCGTATATCGACAATAATGGTTTGATAAGTGTTATCGGTTTGCGTCGCAAAAACATGAAGTATTTGTGAAAGTGGCAGGTGAATAGCACCGAGAGCGATGGCGATAAAAATACTGATGGGCAGTAAAATTGACAGGCTTAACAGTAAAGTTCTCGGCGCAACACGCTTCATGTCGATACGCCCCACTGATTCCAAAAATCGGTGTCGATATGCTGCTCGAGACAATCCGCTAGACGATCGAGTTGCTGCTCCCTTATCTCTGCAATATCAATGGCATTTTGATTCGCAGAAAAACCTGCCCATTGTAATATTGCATTGGTTGCAGCGGGCGTATCGAAGAGACCGTGTAAATAGGTACCCGCAATATTGTTATCGGCATGAATCAAACCATCACAACGATCATCATCTAAAATAGCAAAGCTAGATAATTTTTCTGTTGCTTCAGATTGACCGCAATGAATTTCATAACCCGTAATCTCCACAAGCTGTTCGGTATTCAACTGTAATTTTCCACGACACTGTCGCAAACATTTCTCGGGCATTAAATACGTTTGTATCGGCAGCAAGCCTAAACCTTTTGTTGTACCAGGCCGATCCTCAATACCATCAGGATCGGCAATTTGTTGACCTAATATTTGATAACCACCACAAATACCTAAGACCTTACCGCCATAGCGCAGGTGTCGATAAAGCTGTTGATCCCAGCCATATTCACGCATGAGTTCACAGTCTTTACGCACATTTTTGGAGCCGGGCAAGATAATTAAATCGGCGGGGGGGAGTATTTTTCCTGGGCCAATAAATTGCAAATTCACATTGGGGTGTAAACGCAAGGCATCGAAGTCGGTGTGATTACTAATACGAGAAAAAACGGGGACAACAATAGTAAAAGTGGCATCGGCACGCATTTGTTGTTGCGTTATCGCATCTTCGGCATCTAAATAAAAATCGATTAAATAAGGCAAAACACCTAACACCGGTTTTCCCGTCTCCGCTTTTAACCAATCCAAGCCCGACTCAAGTAATTTTATATCGCCACGAAAACGATTAATTACAAAGCCAATGACACGCTCTTGTTCCGATTTAGAGAGCAAAGCCAACGTTCCAACTAAGTGAGCAAACACGCCGCCACGATCAATATCTGCCACAATAATCACGGGACAATCAACTGCCTCAGCAAAGCCCATATTAGCAATATCGTTATCGCGCAAATTAATTTCCGCAGGACTACCCGCACCTTCCACCACAATGATTTGATATTGTTCTTGCAAACGCTGGTAGGAATCCAATACTGCATTCATCGCGACTTGTTTGTAGTGATGATAACTGTCTGCTTCCATAGTGCTAAGTGCACGCCCCTGGATAATCACTTGGGCACCGGTATCAGACGACGGTTTTAGTAAAACCGGATTCATATCCGTATGCGCTGGGATGCCACAGGCTTGTGCTTGCACCGCTTGCGCACGACCAATTTCTCCACCATTCTCTGTGACCGCACTATTCAGTGCCATATTTTGTGGTTTAAAAGGTGCAACGGAAATACCCCGGCGTTTGAGCACACGACATATACCCGCAACCAGGACACTTTTGCCTGCATCGGAGGTGGTACCTTGAACCATTAGAGAATGTTTATTCATGACTGATACATTCCGATTCACCGATGGACTCCGCTAAAGCCCCCATTACTGCCCGGGCTAGACACTCACCAATTACGGTGTGTTTCCCTACAAACTCAACGGCTTGTTTTTTATCGGTGCTTATCGGCGATACAATGGCAAGTGAATCCGTGCCCGTGCCTGTCGCGGGGAGTTGCGAAACAGCACTGACAACACCGAGCTGCTGAAGAAAAGCCACTTTCGCTTCTGTCGCTATGATTAGTGCTTCAGCTTGAGCAGCAGGTGATAAGGAAGCAGAAGTCGCTACCAATAAATTAATCGTACCGACTTGATTGATTGCGGAGTAGAGCTGCCTATATTCTGCCTTGTCACCTGCTCGACGCAAATTACCTAAGCCACTGGTCGCCATAACCAATATTTTTTCATTTAGTAACTCAACGCTTGCAATGGCACAAGACCGCATTGAGGCCGCAGTCATCATTCCTAAATACGATTCGCAAATGTCTGACGAGCGACCTGTTTTTTGAGCATAGTCCGCAAATAATTGATGAGGACTAACCGCACCTACAATACAATCAGGCCCAACACGTAAATTGATATAGCCCTGTGATTGTCGAGCGCCGCCATTCATCACGGCAGAGCTCAATGTTTGCCACGAGTTACCCCATTCAAAAATTACTGCTTCATGATTAATAGACGCTTGCCAATTTGGTAGTCGATATTGTTCAGGTATAGCAATAACATCAGCGGATAACGATGGATCTAGCGCAGAGCGTGCAGACCAAATATCGAAGACATCATTTGGTAACTCAGCAACAACGCTCTCGTTATCAGTGTGGTGGTTGATAACTGACTCCTTAATAGTCGACGCCCTTACGAGCTTTAATACCTGCTTTAAAAGCGTGCTTGCTATCTTTTACCTCAGAAACTGTATCCATTATTTCTTGCAAAGCAGAACCACCACCACGGCCGGTAACGACAACGCTTTGTTCAGTCGGGCGGTTGCGAATGGCATCAAGAACTGTTGTCTCATCTAGGTAACTGTAAGCCAGCATATAAGTGAGTTCGTCTAATATCACTAAATCGTAACTGGAATCTTCAAGTAAAGGTTGTGCTTGTGCCCAAGTTGTTTCTGCCGCAGCGATGTCGCTATCGCGATCTTGGGTATTCCAGGTAAATCCTGTTCCCATTTGATAAAAAGTCACTTGCGGGCAATGCTCACGTATAAATAATTCTTCACCCGATAACTGTACGCCTTTAATAAATTGAATAACACCGACCTTTTGACCGTAGCCCAAAGCACGCATTACCATACCAAAAGCGGAACTGGATTTTCCCTTGCCATTACCCGTCAATAACACGGCAACGCCACGCTCAGTCGATGCCGCTTCTATATTGGCATCGACTTTGGCTTTTTGCTTTTCCATAGCAGCTTTGTGTTTTTGGTTTTTATCTGTCATAGCCTTTCCTATTAAAAATTTGCAGTAAATCCGAGGTAGAGTGAACGCTCTGCAACATTATAGGTACTCACCTCAACATAGTCGGAATCAAATAGGTTGCGTACACCACCTTGGAGCTTAAAGGTGGCATTTAAGCGGTAGTTAATATTGATATCCATCACTTGATAATCGCTCAACTCAACATTACCAGAGTCGATACTATCATTTGAAAAGCGATAGTTACTGGCGATTACCAAATCATTATCCATGCCGTAATAAATCGCGCCCACATTGCCCAAGTGTCGAGGGCGGCGAATACGACGACTGTCATCCGCATTGCGCGCATCATTGTAGGTGTAATTAGAATACAGATGCCAGCTTATCGATAGTGGAACATCGATAAATAGCTCTCCCCCTTCAGATCGGCTTTTACCTTCTGATTGTAAATAACCTCGACTATCACTGTCATATTCAATTTGATCCTCAATAGCTTGGTTAAAATAACTTAATTTGATTGCAAAACCACTTTTATGAAAATAATCGACACCAATATCGTAACCTTCACTTATTTCTTCTTTTAAGGTGACATCGCTGGCGGGTGGCAATACAAATGAATTAGAGTTATAGCTAGATTCAAACAAGCTAGGCGCTCGAAAGCCTGTACCATAACTACTGCGATATTTTATTTCGTGACCATTTTGTAATTTTTGTAAATACGCCAATGATAAACGTGTACTGGTATAATCGCCGAAGGTTTCGTTATCATCATAACGCGCTCCACCTTTAATAAATAAACGATCATCAAATTGAGTGGCTAACTCAACATAATATCCCTGTTGATCACGATCACTTTTTTCTCCGCTATTATTTACAAATTCACGCTCATAATCGTAACCGTAGGTTATGCGGCTGGTATTTCGTTGATAGTTGCCCAAGTATTCAAAGCGCTCTACATCACCCTCTGTATCATAACTTACAGTATCATTTGCATGATTTCTGCGGTGTATATCAGTCATGCTATAGGCCACATGATGCCTTAGGGTATTACCCTTGTAATCTAAAGATAATTTTCCTGTACTTTGATCGTATGCACCTCGACAACGATCCGTCGTGGAAAATGTAGAAGCGTCATAGCAACGATCAAATTCACTTTCTGCATCGGTCACCCGAGCCACTAACTGTATTCTTAATTTATCGCTAGGTGTTAAGCTGAATTTTGTATGGAAGCTTTGGTTATCATAACCATCTTTATCTTCTGTAGGATCAGTTTCTCGCGCATTAAAACCCTCTGTCGAAAAACTGGATACATTGACAAAAAAGTCTCCGTGCCTATTACCTCCAGAAAGATTGGCATTGGCTTTTTTTGTACCATAACTACCGGAGGAAAAGGTAACATTACCTTTTGTTGGCCCCACACCAGTACGAGAGATAACATTCACGACACCACCGGCATCCGCACCATAGATAAAACCCTGGGGACCGCGTAAAATTTCAATGCGGTCAATTTCATTGCCCAGCATTAAATGCTGAATTTGGGGGCCGACTTGCGTCCCTGTAGGATCTGACACATCGACACCATCGATCATGATAGACGTTCGATAACCCTCTTCTCCACGAATCCTGAGAGAACTAGCTTTTCCGTCACCCCCACTATTGCTCACATGAATACTCCCTGTATTTCTTAATAAGTCGGGCAGAGTATTGGCTCCGCTATTCTCTATTTGCTCTTGAGTGACAACGGAGACTGAAGTGGCAACATTCGTTAATGGTTCTTCTATCTTTGATGAGGTGATAATAATAGTATTGACTTCTTCAGCAAACGTGAAGGAGGAAAATAAAAAGGCAGCACATAGTAAAAAATAATGATACATACAAATCTCAATGGCCTGAAAAATGAAAAGGCGATTGAGGGAGGAAACAAGAGCGGGAACAGAGGCAATAGCCTCAACAGAAACATTATTGCACGGGGCAAAAAATATAATTCAGATAACCGACACTTGGATGGTAGCCCTCCGCTCCATCGTTCGAACGCTTAAGGCCGGTATCGGACTCGTATTATTTAAGGGGGTGCCTCTAGAAATTGCCTTTTGTCCATTTGCGGCGTTGCGGTCGCACTCAAATGCTCATGTATACTGCATACACTGTGCTTTTCCGTGCACCCACACCTTGCCAACAAACAAAAATGCTAATTTTAGAGGCACCCTTAATAAAATACTTACCGTTGCGGGGGCAGCGCTGGTTTTGCACCAGTCTTCCCGTTTACCCTACACACTATAAATATAGTGAAAGTATAGCTGCAGGCACCTTTAGCAGGCGCGATTATAGTTTCAGGCGAAAAAATTGTCTATTAATTATGTAGAGGTGTGGTGATCACGGTATTGATATGGTCTTGATAAAAGCCCTTATTTTTGAGGTAACGCGCCTGTTTAACCGTTTCAGTAATGTCTTCCGAGATAGCATCACCAAAGCGTTTGGCTCTGACAACTCGAACACGTTCAAACCAATCAATATTTAGCTTATCAAAAACCGCCAAAGCCAAACTATCACAAATACCTTTTGCCCGAAGGGAAATTTTAATTTTGAAAGGACCATCTCCCGCATTGATACGAGATCGAATGTAAGATTCTGCAAAACGCTCATCACTTTGATAACCCTGCGCATGAAGGTACTCCAGCACAAACTGAATATCTCCAGACTGAAAACCTTTCGTCACAAGCCTTTGATAAAGCTCTAGGCGTGAGTATTCACGCCTAGCCAGATAATTCAATGCAATGTTTTTAATCCGCTTAATTGTATCGGATTCTATCTTATTAGAATCGTTGAACTTCGAATCAAAATTGCTGGAATTAAGCTGAGTATTCATAGAAAAACCTAAGCATCAGTTACCATTTCGACAACATTTTCGGATGATTTAGCGCTAGTCTCTGGAAGTAATTGGGCACGGATGGCTAGCTCAAGCTCTTCAGCAATCTCGGGACGTTCTTGTAAAAACTTAGCCACGTTATTTTTACCTTGGCCAATTTTTTCACCTTTGTAACTATACCAAGCACCTGCTTTATCAATCATTTCCAGCTTTACACCATAATCAATAATTTCTCCCATACGATTAATGCCGGAGCCATACATGATCTGAAATTCTGTTTGTTTAAACGGTGGGGCCACTTTATTTTTTACAACTTTTACACGGGTCTCGGAACCTATTACCTCTTCACCGTCCTTAACTGCACCTGTACGGCGAATATCCAAACGAACAGAAGAGTAAAATTTCAGGGCATTACCCCCGGTTGTCGTTTCAGGGTTACCAAACATCACGCCAATCTTCATACGAATCTGATTGATAAAAATAACCAAGCAATTGGCATTTTTAATGTTGCCGGTAATTTTTCTTAAAGCTTGAGACATCAGACGTGCTTGCAAACCAACATGATGATCCCCCATATCGCCTTCTATTTCAGCCTTAGGCGTTAGTGCAGCGACCGAATCGACAACTAAAACATCAATTGCACCAGAGCGAACCAGCATGTCGGAAACTTCTAAAGCTTGCTCACCAGTATCGGGTTGAGAAATAACAAGATCATCGACATTGACTCCTAGTTTTTCAGCATAAATGGGGTCTAGTGCGTGCTCCGCATCAATAAATGCGCAAGTCCCACCAGCCCTCTGCGCCTCTGCAATAACTTGCAATGTCAATGTTGTTTTACCGGAGGATTCAGGCCCATAGATCTCGACAATTCGGCCTCTAGGTAAACCACCAATGCCTAGAGCCACATCTAAACCCAAAGAACCTGTAGAGATAGAGGGAATTTTTACTAATTCCTTATCGCCCATGCGCATAACCGTTCCTTTACCAAACTGCCTCTCTATCTGGGTTAGTGCCGCTTGTAATGCTTTGTCTTTATTAGAATCCATAGTTCACCTCGGTTTGTGATGGATGTTTTATCAAACTTGCTGGCGACTATACAGTAATAGCACTGTACGCACAACCAGCACTATAATTTTATACAGTGTTTTTTTTCAAAACGTTAATTAAACCCTTGAATGCCTCTTCAATCGCTTGATTGCGGATCTCTTCACGAGTTTCACCCAGTTGAAATAATAGGCTGAAGGTTTTGACGCCACGAATTGACCAAGCAATCCAGACGGTTCCTACAGGTTTTTCCTGCGAGCCACCATCAGGGCCGGCAATCCCCGTGATGGCAATCGCAGCATTGGCACCACTTTTTTTCAGAGCCCCTTCAGCCATGGCAACAGCCACTCCACCACTGACAGCACCATTTTTTTCCAGCAATGCAGATTCAACCCCCAACTGCTGTTTTTTAGAGGCATTACTGTAAGTAATAAATCCTTGATCAAACCACTGTGAACACCCTGGAATAGAGGTAATTACATGCGCCAGACCACCCCCCGTACAGGATTCAGCGGTCACAAGTAACCACTGACGAGAAAGCATAAGCTGACCAAGCTCGACAGCTAGTGCCTCTAAAAATTCTTGGCGTGTCATCATGGGAGTTGCTCTCAATCAAAATGAAAGTCAGTGATGATAACAAAATAATGGGGGTTTCAGGGAATTGAAAAACTGAAAAGAGAGAAAACTCTTATGGATATATTGCCGTCATACCAAGAGAAACTATTGACTATTTTTTATTAACTTCTGAATCAGGAAGAGGCTCCGATTTTACACAGTTGCGGCCGGATTCTTTTGCTTCATATACAGCCTGATCGGCAACTTTAAAGAGTGATTCATAATCATCCCGTCCCTCTCTTAACTGGGCAACGCCAAAACTGGCCGAAACTTTTACACCAGATAATGCCAAGGCTTCAATTTGAATACGCAATGATTCGGCTTTTTTAATTGCAGCGGTCAAATCACAACGATTAAGCAAAATTAGGAACTCTTCCCCGCCTAAACGGACAACTATATCGCCAGAACGCATATTTTTTTTTAACAAATTTGCCACTGACTTCAAAACAGAGTCGCCAACATTATGCCCATACTGATCATTAATTTTTTTAAAAAAATCAATATCTAACATCACTATTGAGAAGGGAGTATTATGGCGGTGCGCATTACTGATATTTATTTTTACCTGCTCTGATAAAAAGTGGCGATTATAAACGCCGGTTAATTGGTCATGCATAGCCAAGTAGTGTATTTCTTTTTTTTGCTGCTCCACTTTATCAAGCAAGTGTTTATAACGAATCAAGTTTCCGGCTCTAACCGTTAATTCCAGAGGATCGATCGGTTTTGCAATATAATCGTTAACACCAGATCGAACTAATTCGTATTTGCGAGTCGCATCATCTAAACCCGTCATCACCATAATAGGGACTTGAGACCACTCTTTATTGGCCTGACGGACATTGCAAACAAAATCCATGACAGTCATTTTTCCGCCTAAGAAGAAATCACAAGTGATCAAATGCGGATTGATATCACCAATCTTTTCAAGCGCCTCTTCTGCTGAGTTGAAGCAAAAGCATTCACACAAATTTTCTTCGAGAATAGCCTGAACAGTCAGTTGCTGTGCCAAGTCATCTTCTATAACTATCACTTTATTTCGATGAGACTCTTGAAAGGTGTTACGCGTTTGATTTTGTTCAATATAGTCTTTCAGCAAATCAAACTCTTGTCGACTAAATACTTGCGTAAACCCTTTGATATACAAAGACTGAATATAGTTTTCCTGACCACGTTCATTTAGCAACAAAATGAGAGGGACTGAGACATATCCACGCAAGGCACGGAAACGGGAAACAAACAACCCTAAATCATGACCTAGAGTTGCTCTCGATACCAAGACTAAATCATAGGGACTACTTTGCTGCCTAATTAACTGCCAACTCATTGACTCTGTACGAGCGATATCAAACTCTATCTCCAGCTCAACAAGGAAGCTAGATGTCACCGTGTGAGTGAGTTTAGTATTATCGATGATTAAGGCACGATTAATAGTCATAAATACAGGTTTATACTGTTGTAATTTACAAAGTATAGATAGTTTCTGAGAAATGACGTTACTTGTCGTTATCTTTATTAAAAATTTATTGTGCGAAATTCATTAAAGTATCGGTCTATCACAATTGAAAACATCATTATTATCAAAAGCCGAGCAATCTAACAATAAAGAGGGAGTGAGAGTTGCCTGTGAGTATGCCTGGCCTTAGAATGGCTCTCTTTTGAAGACTCACTAAGCCTACCCCTATGTCCACAAGCATCTCTGTCAATACTCAACACACGCCCATGATGGCGCAATACCTCAAAATCAAGGCAGAGCATCCTCAAGAGCTGGTGTTTTACCGCATGGGCGATTTTTATGAGCTCTTTTTTGACGATGCCAAAAAGGTATCAGAGCTACTCGACATAACCCTCACCGCCCGAGGCAAGTCGGCAGGCGAGCCCATTCCTATGGCAGGGATTCCTTACCACGCAGCCGATGGCTATCTCGCTAAATTAGTCCAAGCCGGTGAATCTGTCGCTATTTGCGAACAAATTGGTGACCCGGCCACCAGCAAAGGTCCTGTTGAACGCAAGGTCATGCGAGTCGTTACACCCGGTACCGTGACCGATGAGGCGCTGATGCATGCGGGGCGAGATAATCTATTAGTCGCCGTGAACTATTCAGCCACCATCGACCGATTCGGCATCGCCTATCTTGATGTTGGAAGTGGACGCTTTTATGTCCTAGAGGTTGAAGGTGATGAAGCGCTTACCGCCGAGCTACAGCGCTTAAATCCTGCGGAACTATTAGTGACCCAGACCCTTGAATCATATCGCTTTCTCGACAATTTTACGGGTTTACGCTATCGCCCTAATTGGGAATTCGAGCTGGATACCGCCGAGCGACTTCTGTGCGAACAATTCTCTACACAAAATTTACAAGCCTTTAATTGTGAAACCGTACCCACTGCCTTGGGGGCTGCGGGATGTATTTTAGGCTATGTGAAAGAAACTCAAAGGACTGCCCTTCCCCATATCCACCGTATTCAAAAGGAAGATCGTGATCACGCCGTTGTTATGGATGCGGCAACACGTCGCAATCTTGAAATTGATACCAACTTAAATGGCGGAGAAAGTAATACCCTATTTCAGCTGCTCAATAAAGCGTCCACTTGCATGGGTAGCCGTCTCTTATGTCGATGGCTAAACCGGCCTCTACGCCAACGGGATACCCTAGAAGCCAGGCAGCAGGCGATCAGCAGCTTGCTTGAGAACTACCGTTTTGAGTTAATCAAAGTCCAACTCAAAGTCATCGGTGATTTAGAAAGAATTCTAGGGCGCATTGCCTTACGCTCGGCTCGTCCTCGAGACCTTTCTCGCCTGGGTTTATCGCTAGCGGTGTATCCCCAGCTACAAAGTTTACTGGCAGAACACAACTCCCCCCGTTTACAGGAGCTTGCCCATAATATTGGCACCTTTGACGATACAGTGATGTTATTAGACCGCGCCATCGTAGATAGTCCTCCTGTCGTTATTCGAGACGGCGGCGTTATAGCAGAAGGTTACGATAGCGAACTAGACGAGTTGCGCAGCTTGAGTAGTAATGCCGGGCAGTTTTTGATTGATTTAGAAACTCAGGAAAAACAGCAAACAGGAATAAGCACGCTTAAAGTCGGCTATAACCGTGTGCATGGATACTATATTGAAATCAGTCGGGGCCAATCCGATAAAGCACCGGCTCACTATATCCGACGACAAACCCTTAAGAATGCTGAGCGTTTTATCACACCTGAACTCAAGGAGTTTGAAGATAAAGCCCTCTCCGCCAAAAGTCGCGCACTGTCACGAGAAAAAGCCTTGTATGATGAGCTAATCGAAAAGCTCAATGAAGAGTTGCAACGCTTACAGCTTTCTTCCGAAGCCATTGCTGAACTTGATGTATTGAATAACTTTGCTGAGTGTGCCGATGAGCTGAACTTCTCCTGCCCAGAACTTCAAGACGAACGTGGTATCGCCATTAGTGATGGGCGTCACCCCGTTGTAGAAAAAGTTCTCAACCACAGCACCCCCTTTGTTCCCAATGACACCAACCTTAACGATAAGCAAAGCATGCTGATTATCACCGGACCCAACATGGGTGGTAAATCGACTTATATGCGACAAACGGCTCTGATTACCTTGCTAGCACACACAGGCAGTTATGTTCCGGCAAAAGCCGCTAAAATTGGTATCGTTGATCGCATTTTTACCCGTATCGGCTCATCCGACGATCTTGCGGGTGGACGCTCTACCTTTATGGTGGAAATGACCGAAACAGCCACGATCCTCCAAAACGCTACCAATAAAAGCCTGGTCTTGATGGATGAAATTGGACGAGGAACCAGCACTTTTGATGGTTTATCTCTCGCTTGGGCTTGCGCTGAGTACCTTGCCAAGCAAATTGATGCCCTTTGTTTATTTGCCACCCACTATTTTGAAATTACTAGCCTACCTGAGCAATGTCCCAATATGTGCAATGTTCATTTATCAGCAACTGAACACAATGACAGTATTGTGTTTCTTTACCATATTCAATCTGGACCGGCGAGTCAGAGTTATGGCTTACAGGTTGCCAAACTTGCTGGCATACCACAAGGTGTCATTCGCGAAGCACAGCATCAACTCACCTTACTTGAACAAGGTGAACACCCCCACAGCCACACCAATGGTACTAACGGACAAAACGATAACAAGCCTCCGACGAATACAAAAACAACCCCTCTACAAACAGAGTTGTTTAGCAGCCCTAAGCACGCTGCCCTTGAGGCACTAGAAAAGGTTGACGCCGATGAATTGACTCCACGACAAGCCTTGGACTTGATTTATCATTTAAAGAAAATATGCTAGCGAAAGCGATCAGATAGTTTTTCCATGCCTAGACTTATTTTAAATTGGAACAGAGCGAAGCTTATGCTTACTTGATCGTCCGTGATAGCATGCGACACTGATAATCATTAATAAAACTGCAATATCTTATCTAAAATTCCAGTGCGATAGCGCTTTAACCCCAGACTTAAAAACTGCTAGAATGCCGCCTTTGTGCAGCTACGTATGTTTGCACATATGACTATAAGATTTAGAGGAGTTTGGCCACCATGACTTTTGTTGTTGGCGAAAATTGTATTAAATGTAAGCATACTGACTGCGTTGAGGTATGTCCTGTCGATTGTTTTTATGAAGGCCCCAACTTTCTCGTCATTCATCCTGACGAATGCATAGATTGCGCTCTATGCGAGCCAGAATGCCCTGTTGACGCCATTTTTTCAGAAGACGAACTGCCGGAAGGGCAAGAAGCATTTCTAGAACTCAATGCCGAACTCGCAGAAACTTGGCCGAACATTACCGAAAAGAAAGATGCACCTGAAGATGCAGAAGAATGGGATGGAGTAGAAGGCAAATTACAATATTTAGAGCGCTAAATACCCTCCCCTTTTAAAGCCTTGTTTTTACAAGGCTTTTTAGCTTCTTAGCTTTTATCAGCACCTTAAAATATTAATAAGAAATACGCTAACCACTTCTGGCTATATTAAAAAACAGCTGCAGTCAGTAGGATGCTCATTAGCACTGACAACACACCCATTGAATTTCAACTTTGGGGTACAGCCCCATGGATGATAGAAGTACTGGTCCCGCAAAAGCGGTTATCAGTAAGCGACAGACACGTGAATCCCCAAAAAGCATAGAAAACTATGTGGCTGGGGCGAATGCGAGCAGCCAATACCCCCAGAAGTTAAAAAACGATGAACATAAATTGTATCAGCCGTACTTACATGCCAACTCACATTGGCTCCTGGATGATAGGGAAAAAATACTATGAAACCAACACTACTTATTGTTGAAGACTCGAAAGCCTCTAGAGAACGGCTGGAAGCAGCCATCACTAAGGGCGGACTATTTACTCTAGTAGGCTCAGCCGGTGACTACGAAACGGGTTCAGCCATGCTCCAGCAGCTCTCGCCAGACATACTACTGACAGACTTAGACCTACCTGACGGCAACGGGATCAACCTAATACGCCAACTACAGCAACCTAATATCAACACTAAACTTGCCATTGTCATCACCATCTTTGGTGATGAAGGACATGTTATCAACGCGCTAAAAGCTGGAGCCTCGGGTTATTTACTAAAAGACGATAACTTTATAGAAATCAATAATGCCATCACCCAAATGCTAGAAGGTGGATCACCAATAAGTCCCAGTATTGCCCGCTATCTTTTGTCTGAACTAAGCCTTAATAAATCAGCCCAAGAACCTAGTGATGACCAGAAAGTTCTTAGCAACCGCGAACACGAAATATTGATGCTCGTTAGCAAGGGGTACACATCCAAAGAAATTGGCGTCATGCTCGAATTGTCTTTTCACACCGTAAATGCTCACGTTAAAAATATTTACAAAAAACTATCGGTCAGTAATAAGACAGAGGCCATCTATGAAGCAACCAAACAAGGAATACTATAGGAACCCTTAAATAAGTCATGACAATGAAAACGATTAACACTTGTGGATTAAGCGTTATCTTACTAACACACAGCATAAGCCCATCCTTTGCGGAAGATAGTTTTTTTCTTGATGAGCTTCCAGTAGTGATTAGTGCCAGCCGTTTAAATCAGTCGGTTCTGACCAGTCCATCTAGTGTTACTGTTATCGATAAAGACATGATCAAAGCCTCTGGCTTCATTGAATTTGCTGATATTTTACGCCTAGTACCCGGGTTTCAGGTTGCCCATGCTGACGGCAGACATTTTGCAGTGGCCTATCATGGGCTAGGCTCTGATATTGGAAACCGTTTGCAGGTACTCATCAACGGTCGATCCACCTTTACACCTAGTTTATCAACTGTTGATTGGGACTTACTTGGAATTCAGTTAGAAGACATAGAACGAATAGAGGTCGTGCGGAGCTCATCCGCCTCAGCTTACGGCTCAAACTCGTTTACTGCTGCTATTAATATTATTACCAAATCTCCCGCACTAGACGACCCTCTTTACTTTCATTATCGCAAGGGAAATAAAGGCGAAGAACATCAAATACTGCGACTTAGTGATTCCATCGACAATCTTAACTACCGTTTTACGGCGGCTCAAAGAAAAAATGATGGCCTAGATGATTACAGCGATTCACGAGACTTAGACTATTTTTCATTTCATAGTGAAATTAATAAAAATAGCTCTCACCCTATTGATATTCACCTCAATTACAGTGACGGTTACACAGGAACCGAAATTAGCTCCAGTTTTTTAACCCCCAGGGACAGAAAAGTTCGCAGTTGGTCAGCACAGATCAAAGGACAACAACTACTATCACAAACTCAGGATATCAACTGGAGCCTTTACCACAACAGCGACGAAGTCAATGACCTTTCCGAATCGTTCTTACTATCTGAAATCTATGGCATTTCCCCCGCTATGCTAACCGCTATTACGGGCGCACCAGATCAAACCATTACCGATGGTGATGAAACCAATGATTCCAGCAAAACTGATTTTGAAGTCACTTATAATTCGATTACGGATTCTGGCCAAAAATACATTATTGGCTCTGGCATTCGCTACGACACCCTTAGAAGCAAATCTTACTTTAAGGAAAAAGGCAAAGTATCAGAAACAACATACCGCATTTTTGGCAATACTCAAATAGAGTTAACTGAAAAACTGACCTTTAATAGCGGCGCTATCTATGAATACCTTGAGGATTACAAGGGCAGACTGTCACCACGAGGCAGC
Organism: Cellvibrionaceae bacterium; assembly: GCA_050298695.1. Lineage (GTDB taxonomy): Bacteria > Pseudomonadota > Gammaproteobacteria > Pseudomonadales > Cellvibrionaceae > CANLBN01. Next base: position 24,810 of record JBNKUQ010000011.1, on the reverse strand, counting down.
TTAAATTTACAAACAGGTCACAATCAGTCAGTTAGACTCTCAGCCTCTCGTGGTTACCGCATGCCATCGCTACTGGAAAGCAACTTTGATAAAAGCATTTATTTATCTAACGGTTTTTTACTTGATGTACTTTATCTTACTGATGAAAATATAGAACCAGAAAAAATCGATAGTTATGACATAGGCTACCTTGGACAACTATCTACATTACCCATCAAATGGGATTTTAAACTCTACAAAGACAAAATAACCAACACCATCGGCTTTCCTAAAGACCTCAGCGAAAATGATGTTTCTAACACTAACTATCGTCTTATCACCAACGATGGAGAACACGAAGCCTATGGCCTAGAAGGAGAAATAACCTACAGAAATACTGAAAATATAGTGAAATTTCATTTTAACTACGGAAGAACCAAAACCTCATTTAATGAAAAAATAAATCCAACAGACAGACAAGAGGTCACCTCTACGGCACCCGACGAAAGTTATGGTTTACTCGTATCAAGAAAACTCTATGACAGCTGGCAAGTTAATATTGGCCTATACCATATTGCAGAAATGGAGTGGTTAAACATAGGCGATAGAATCGAAAAATACTCCCGCTATGATGCTTCCATATCAAAAAAATTCTCCATAGGAAAGAACAAAATTGACTTTTCGATTGCCGCCCAAAATATCGGCAATAAATACCGAGATTTCGATAACAAACGTTATTTTGAAACCCGCTACTATGCTACGTTGTCTTACAAAGTACCGTGATAAAAAGTACCGTGATAAAAAGCACCTCAATGAAAAGTGTTGAGATAAAAAATGTCGTCACTAAAAGTTGGCTGTTTATATTAACCACGCTTCTTTTTTTTAGCATAACCAGTCCGGCTCTAGCTTCAATTTATATCGTTTATCCAGAAAACACTAGCGCATATAAAAACATAGCCAATACATTAAAAGAACGTCTCAACAAGCAAGGTACGCTGGACGTTAAGATTGTTAAAAATAGCAAGACTGAAAACAATAATATAAACAATAGCAACTTAATTGTTTACCTAGGAAATAACCACATAGAAGAATCACATAAAAATACTTCTACCCCTGCAATATTTAGTTTTGCCACCGAAGAAAATATTGAACAACACTCCAAACACGATGAGTGGTCTGCCGTCAACATTAACCAACCCATCGAGAGATTACTCAAAACCGCCGAACGCACGATAACAAAAGAATATAAGAAAAAATTACTCTTCGTAGTCTCTGCAGAAAATAGTCTACTTATAGAGAAGTTAGAAAAGATAAAAACAGAAAAAAACATTCAAACAATTACGGTTAAAGAAAACCAGATTGCCGCCAAACTAATCGAACCTGAGCTTAGCGATACAGCGGCCATCGTCGCCATTTACGACCCTAAAATATGGTCTGGAAATAGCGCACGCTGGATGCTACAACAAGCCTACACTCATAAAGTGCCCATCATCGGCTACTCAAAGGCTTTTTTAAAAGCGGGCGCCATGGTCTCGGTATACTCATCAGCCGAACAAATCATTCAAGAAACGGAAACACAAATTAACCAATGGATAAAAACCAAAAAATTAAACAATACTATTATTTACCCAGAATATAGCATTGAAGTAAATAACCACATTGCAAAATCACTCAAATTTACTCAAAACGAAATCATTGAAATAGGAAAAAAACAATGATTTTCAAAACCATACGATCTCAGTTACTATTTATTACGACAGCCCCTGTTATATTTATTGTTGCAGCAGTTTCACTTTTCTTCCTTATAGACAGAATTGAAGATGCCAACAAAGATTTAGATATGAGAGGAAAGATATTATCAGAACAATTAACGATTTTATCTGAATTTTATTTTTACACAGGAAACACTGACGAACTCTCTCGCATTGGAAGACTCATCATGAAATCAGATGATGTCAACTTTATTCGATTTTCTGATAACAATTATAATGCTCTCGTATTTATCAAAAAAGATTCCTATAAAGACTCTCAAATTTTTAACACAACCATCTACAATAAAGGCACCAACTTAAGTGATTTTTCGGACACTTCTGAAAAAACTGAAGCAACTCTTGGGAACATCACTTTTGGTTTATCTAAAAGTGAGATATTTTCAAAGAAGCAAAGAATTTACAAACGCATTCTAATCGTTGCATTACTCGCCATCATTGGAGGACTACTACTGGGCTATCTATTCAGTCGCCAACTGTTATCTGGTCTAAAGTCTTTAAAAATCTCTGCATCAAAGATTGAATCAAAGCAGTTTGATCAACGCTGCAGGGAAAATGCCTCCGGCGAACTATTAAAAATACAAAAAGTATTCAACAGCATGGCAGACTCGATACAACAAAACGAAAAAATATTACAAGGTAGAATTCATTTTGCCACCAAGTCGTTAAACGAGACCATTGAAGAGTTATCTCAAAAAAACAACGAACTTGATAGAACACGAGAACAAGCCATTAAACTCGAACGTTCAAAAGCCATTGCCGATGAACGCACCCGCATTATGAAAGATATGCATGATGGCATAGGAGGACAACTTGTTGCTTCCCTTGCACTGATAGAGAAAGAAGAAAGATCTGCCATCAGAGAAAATATTTCCGAGATCTTATCCAGCTGCCTCGACGATTTTAGGTTAATTATAAATTCACTGAATACCAGTGCGAATATGCTATCTGCCTTACTAGCTGATTTTAAGTACCGAATGAATAAGCGTTTAGATTCGATGAATATTCAACTCATATGGAATCTGGATGAATCTATTGATGATCTATACCTACAACCACAGCAAGCCTTACATATTTTACGCATTCTTCAAGAAGCTTTTTCAAACATACTAAAACATGCAAAAGCAAGTAGTATTTGTTGCGACATTTCAAAAAGCGATACGGCAATTAATATCACGATAGAAGATAATGGCACATCGTTTAACCCTGACCCTGAACACTGCGGCCAAGGTTTGAAGAATATAGAATGGCGAGCTCAACAGTTATCTGGCCAGTTATGTATCGTACAAACAGAATCAGGCGCTTGCAAAATTAGCCTGGATATTCCTTTAACACTATTTGCTGGCAAATAAAAAACCCGCTATAAGCGGGTTCAAAGATCAATAGCAGAGAGAGAAATTTACTAACTAACCAGCCATACCAAATAGACACTCACTATCCAAACCTTGTTGAAGCATAATATCTCGTAAGCGCTTCAATGCTTCCACCTGAATTTGTCTCACCCTTTCGCGAGTCAGACCTATTTCGCGACCAACTTCTTCAAGAGTACTAATCTCATGACCTCGAAGACCAAAGCGACGACATAGAACTTCACGTTGTTTTTCAGTTAACTCTGTCAACCACTCATCTATACTATTACTCAAGTCACTACTTTGTAGTACAGAAACGGGATCAGAAGCCTGCTGATCGGGAATAGTATCTCCAAGAGTTTTATCGCCGTTAATACCAATGTGTGCATCAATGGAATTAACACGCTCGTTCAAACCCAACATGCGCTCAACATCTTCGACTGGTTTTTCCAACAAATTAGCAATCTCTTCGGCTGAGGGCTCATGATCTAATTTTTGAGAAAGCTCACGAGCCGCGCGTAGATAAACATTTAATTCTTTAACAACATGGATTGGCAAGCGAATTGTACGTGTCTGATTCATAATTGCACGCTCAATAGTTTGGCGAATCCACCAGGTCGCATAGGTCGAAAAGCGGAAACCTCTCTCCGGATCAAACTTCTCAACAGCGCGTATTAAACCCAAATTACCTTCTTCAATTAAGTCTAACAAGGCTAAGCCACGGTTTACGTAACGACGAGCGATTTTAACAACCAAACGTAAGTTGCTTTCAATCATGCGTTTACGAGCGGCCTCTTCACCTTTCAGGGCTTTACGAGCAAAGAACACTTCTTCTTCAGCACTCAACAAAGGAGAAAAACCAATCTCATTAAGATAGAGCTGCGTGGCATCTAGCGTCTTTTGGACCGTGTCCACCTCCAGAAGCTCGACCTCTTCAACAGCATCATCTATCGCTAAGTCATCATCAAGCTCTAGATCACCTTTAGCAATAATGGATTGGGGGATAGTTTTTTCATGTTGCTTGCTGAGTTGTTGTGTAGTCATTGCTCTAATCTCTATCTATTTTGGTTAATTATTATCCGATTTTTATTTTGAGCCTATTAGCGGATAGTAGCAACTATCAAATGAAGCTTATAAAAATCTGATGACAATGCTATTAGGCCTGAAAATACAGCAAAACTTCTCAAGACCCATCTGATGATGACAGCTAACGCTTTCACTAACTAAAGTTATCGGACAATCTACAAAACAGTTTAGAAATTTCTTTTAGGTAATAGAGGTAATGGATCGATGGGCTTGCCATCTTGCCGAATCTGAAAGTGCAGTCTCGGCTTACCTTTTACACCAACTCCAGAAGAACCTATATCTGCTATATGCTGTCCTGACGTTACCTTGTCACCTTCCTTGACACGTAAACGGTGATTATGGGCATAGGCGCTTAAATAGACATCGCTATGCTTAATAATCACGAGTTTTCCATAACCCCTTAGGCCGCTTCCCGCATAAACAACTTCCCCAGAAGCAGCCGCATTGACAGACTCTCCCTTTTTCCCCGCGATATCAATACCTTTTTTAATTGCATTATTGCCATGAAAGTTAGTAATCACTTTTCCTTTCGCCGGCCAACGCCAAAAAATTGTATGGTTATCTGCTACAGAAGGCGCCTCTTTTACGACTGGTATCGATTTTTTTTCTGCACGAGCAACGTCTACTGGCTTACGCTCTATTACGGGAGGAGGTTTTACCGTCTCTTTGATCTTAGGTGTAACAACTGGGGGCGGTTTGGCAACAACTGAAGGAGGAACAACTATCGGTAAAACAGCGACTTTAGGCTCCATTTTAGGTGGAGCATTATCCGTTAAGTATATGATTTGGCCGGGAAAAATCCTATATGTGGCATCTATTCCATTGGCTCGCGCCAAACCTTTATAATCCAAACCATAACGCCATGCTATAGAGTAAAGCGTTTCCCCTGGAGCGACCAAATGTTCTACAACCTTAGTAGAAGGAGGTTGATTTCGAGAAGAAATTGGCGCGCGAGGAGACGATGATGAGCAGGAAGACAAAAAACACAGGATGATCAGAATATTAATCACCCATAGAAAACTTGAATTCACCTGTAAATAAGCTGTGGATAAATCTGTATTTTTTCTCAAGATCATTTTTTACCCATATTTATAACCATTAGTTATCAATTTGGTTAATTTATGCAAAATGACTCTAAATTTTTTATAAAAAAAGTAAGCTTTTTCGCTTGATTTTATCTTTTTTCCGAGATTGTGTGGTAGTTCACACTTCTTTTACTCAGATTCACTCATTCTTTCTAGTAATAAAACCAACACTAAACCAAACAAAACACAAAATAAAGCGGGGATCAATAACGATGGCTCTTGCATCAACTCTGCATATTGATTGGGACTGATGTTATGTTGAATGACCGGGATATCGTCACCATGTCGATCCTTAATACTTTCCAAAACTTCTTTCCATGGCCAAAGCACCTTCAGAGACCCTACCAAAAATCCCGTCAACAATGCATACATAACAGATTCATAGCGAGCCAATAGCCAACTCAACAGGTGGCTAAACCCCAATAAACCCAATACACAACCACCAGCAAAACTCAGTAAAAAAAGCAAATTAAAACTCTGCAAGGCATCGATAAAGACTTTGTACATGCCCATTAGTAGCAGCATAAAACTTCCCGATATTCCCGGTAAGATCATGGCACAAATCGCAATCATTCCCGCTAAAGCCATCATCCACCACTCGGCAGGCAACTGTGCAGGGCGAGCCGACACAATTAATAATGCCAATATTGAACCCATAATAAGAGCGAGCCATTCTTGCCAACGCCAATGTGGGGTTTTTCGGAATAGATAAATGATCGAAGCAAGCACTAAACCAAAGAAGAATGACCACACCAATATTGGGTAATGATCGAGGCAATAACTAATGATATTTGCCAAGGTGAGAATGCTACAAATGATGCCGGCAAATAGAGTGATCAAAAAACGGCCATCTATATGCTTCCAGAACACAGCTATTCCGCCCTTAAATAAAATAATCAAAGCAAGAGGCGTTAATGACCTCAATGCATTCAACAAGCGGGTATAGATACCAGAAATAAAAGCAATGGTTCCACCAGAAACACCTGGAACGACATCCGCTGCCCCCATAGCGACTCCTTTTAAAAACAGATAAACCCAATCGCGACCTTGATACTCCTTTTCCGAACTCACTAGCGTATTACCCCACCTAAAAGAGGAACAAATTTAACAGGCTCAATCACTGTTTGTTCAAATTCATCACTATCACCTATACGTTTAACCAACATCAAATGCTGAGATGTCTCCCCCACAGGAATGACTAAGACCCCATCACATGCTAGTTGCTGCTTTAAACTTTCGGGTATAACCGCAGGCGCGGCAGCGCTGAGAATGGCATGATAAGGTGCCTTGCTTTCCCAACCTAAGGTCCCATCAGCTAATGATAACTGGACATTATATTGAGACAATTGACGCAAACGCTTACGGGCTTGTTCTTGTAGAGGACGTATGCGCTCCACACTGAAAAGTTGTTTAGCAAAACGAGCCAGAATAGCCGTTTGGTAGCCAGAGCCTGTACCGATTTCAAGAACGTGGTCCAAACACACTGACTCCGCCAACAATAGCTCTGTCATGCGCGCGACGATATAAGGTTGTGACAAGGTCTGTGCATGCCCTATAGGTAGTGCGGTATCCTCATAGGCACGATGTGAGAGGGCTTCATCTAAAAAAAGGTGGCGAGGTATTTGACGCATAGCATCCAAAACGCGTATATCTTTAATACCCTGCTCTACCAACCGCTGAATCATTCGATCACGGGTTCTCTCTGACGTCATACCTACGCCTTGCAACAACAAATCAGCCACAAACAACACCTTCAATACGATGAACAAAACCGCGACTATAGCACAATGAATATTATTTTCCTCCGCTCATCTCAATGACAGGAACAAAACAAAAATTAGGGCTCATTCAAGATAAAAAATGACGGGTAATGAATATTAGTACGAAGAGGTGTATCATAAGCCGCGAGCTTAATATTCAATTTTGACAAAGAGGCACCTCTAAAAATCAACACTTTTTTGTGATAAGCGCCGTTATTCAGAAAAAACACCATTTTTAGATGTCCCCAAAAGATAATAGGCAAGCGTTATCTCTATATACAACCGTTGTAAAAAAAACTCGGTTATTAACGACTTCTCGCACAACATGCTGTTGAGTGAAACTTTTCTTCCTGTCTCACCCTTAATCATATTTTTTTCCATAAGTACAACAATATTACCTAATCTTATCCATTTAATAACAAATTACTGTCGACGAGGCCAATTAAATTATGTGTGGCATTTGCGGTGAAATCCGCTTTGACAAAAAAACAGTTGAAATAAACACCATTCGCAAAATGAATACTTCAATGGCACCAAGAGGCCCTGATGACGAAGGTGTATATACCATTGGACATCGCGCATTTGGGCATCGCCGACTTAAAATCATGGATTTAAGTGCTCACTCGCAACAACCAATGATCGATAATAACTTAGGCTTAGGCATTGTATTCAACGGCGCTATTTATAATCACCCTGAACTAAGAGAAGAATTAAAAAAACTGAACTATACGTTTTTTTCTAGTGGAGATACGGAAGTTATTCTAAAAGCCTATCATGCTTGGGGAGTGGAATGTTTACAACGTTTTAAGGGTATGTTCGCCTTTGCTATCTGGGAGAGAGACAGTGGCCGAACCTTTATTGCCAGAGATCGACTCGGCATCAAACCCTTTTATTACAGCCATCAAGCCAATTGCTTTCGCTTTGCTTCTAGCTTACCCGCGCTTTTAAAAACAGATGGCATTGATACTGCCATTGATGCGGTTGCGTTGAACCATTACATGAGTTTTCATGCCGTTGTTCCCCCTCCGTATACAATCATTAAAGGTATTCGCAAACTTCCTCCCGCTCACTATCTTATAATCGACAATGATGGTGACGTTGTAGAAAAACCTTACTGGCATTTACACTTTGGCAACAAATCCGGTGATGAGAAAAAAACGGAAAACGAATGGAGGGATGAATTGCTCGATCAATTGCGAGCCGCCGTTAAACGCCGCTTAGTCGCCGCCGTTGATGTGGGTGTATTGCTATCAGGTGGTGTTGACTCCAGTCTACTAGTCGGCCTAATGGCCGAAGCTGGCGCTAAAAATTTACATACTTACTCAGTGGGCTTTGAGACCATTGGAGATGAGCTAGGTGATGAATTTAAGTATTCCGATATTATTGCGGATACCTTTGCCACTCAACACCATCAAATTCGCGTATCCTCAGAGGAGTTATTGGTCCATCTTCCCGATGCCATCAACGCAATGTCCGAACCCATGGTCAGTCATGATTGCATTGGTTTTTATTTGCTATCGCGAGAAGTTTCCAAAACCTGTAAAGCCGTTCAAAGTGGACAAGGTGCCGATGAAGTATTTGGTGGCTATCATTGGTACCCACCACTGCTGAATAGCCAAAACCCTTTTGAGGATTACCGCAACGCTTTTTTTGATCGCGATTTTTATGAATACCAAGCAATTATTGGCCAACAATATCTAGAAAAAGATTACGCTAGCAACTTCGTGTCCAATCATTTTTCGCAAGCGGGTGCAGAACACTCGGTAGATAAAGCCTTGCGAATTGATACAACCGTTATGTTAGTCGATGACCCAGTCAAACGCGTGGACAATATGACCATGGCCTGGGGACTGGAAGCTCGCGTGCCCTTTCTCGATCATGAATTAGTGGAGTTTGCGGGCCGCATCCCGGCAGAACTTAAAATTGCGCAAGACGGAAAATATATTCTAAAAGAAGCCTCACGCAAAATTATTCCGTCCAGTGTGATTGATCGCCCCAAGGGTTATTTTCCTGTCCCCGCACTCAAATACTTACGCGGCTCCGTGCTGGATTACGTCCGTGATGCTTTAACCAATGACAAAGCCCGTCAACGTGGATTATTTAGTACGACTTATATAGATACTCTGCTCAACAATCCCGAAGCACATATTACGCCATTGCGAGGTTCAAAACTCTGGCAACTAGGGTTGTTGGAAATTTGGTTACAGGCGCAGGGACTCTAAACTCTGAAATGCAAAAGTAAGAGTACTTCTAAAAATTAGAATTTTTAGAAGTACTCGTAAAAGATGAATTTGATGAGTGCACATGATAGAGGAGAAATATCAACATGAAAAAAAATGTTTCGGTATTTTGCGGGTGGGGACGAATTATATTGGCGCAAACCTATGCCAACCCTAAAGCACTAGCGCAAGAGTTAGTCGATGAAATCCCTGGAAAACGTGATATTGCGGCCTACGTTACTAAACCACATTTAGTATTGTCGCGCGCCCCCCAACAATTATTTTTAGATCCATCGGATATGTTTCGTTTGGACTTACAAACTTTTGACGATAGCGCCACCGTCATACCTGATGGAGTGAGTATTCGTAAAGTTGCCAGTGAACAAGAAGCGGAACAAATTAATAAACTTTACTTATCCCGCAATATGGTGCCCACCGAATCCAATTATATTTGGAAAAATGCCAACTCAGAAACACTTACATTTCTAGTCGCTAAGGATAAAGTCACCGAAACTATTATTGGAACGGTTATGGGACTAGATCACTCATCTGCTTTTGACGACCCAGAACAAGGAGCAAGCTTATGGTGCCTAGCCGTTGACCCCATTGCCGCCAGACCAGGCATTGGTGAAGCCCTCGTCAAAGCCTTAGCGATACACTTTAGAAAGAAGGGACGGCAGTTTATGGATTTATCCGTTGTCCATGACAACGAACATGCTAAAGCGCTGTATAAAAAATTAGGCTTTATTCCGCAACCACAATTGTTTTCCGTTAAAAATAAAAATGCTTACAACGAAGCACTTTTTATTGGACCCGAACTCGAAGAAAAATTGAATCCTTACGCAAAAGTCATTGTCGATGAAGCCCGTGCACGCGGTATTCATGTTGAGATTTTAGATGCAGAAGAAGGTTTTTTTAAATTACACCGAGGAGGTAAAAGTATTACCTGTCGCGAATCCCTGAGTGAACTGACCAGTGCCGTTGCCATGAGTCGCTGCCAAGATAAATTTGTCACTCACCGCTGGCTACAAAAAGCGGGGTTACAAACCCCCGCTTTCCAACTTGCCACAGAACAGGATCATAATACGGCCTTTTTACAAAAACATGGCAAGATCGTTGTCAAACCCACAACCGGCGAACAAGGTAAAGGGATTTCGGTTGGCGTTGATGACGAAAACGATTTACTTAAAGCTATTGCCAAAGCGAAACAATTTTCCGATCGTGTTTTATTGGAGTCCTATCACAAAGGGGAAGACCTTCGCGTTGTTGTGATCAACTATTGCGTTGTTGCTGCCGCCGTCAGAAAGCCGGCAATGATTATTGGCGATGGGATTCATGACGCAATGACTCTCATCAGAAAACAAAGTCGGCGACGAGAAGCAGCAACTAGCGGAGAGAGCAGCATTCCCATCGATGCCGAAACTGAAAAATGCCTCGCTAAAAAAGGCTACCATTTACAATCTATTATCGCCGCCGATGAAGCCGTTAAGGTGAGAAACACCGCTAATTTACATACAGGTGGCACTATCCATGATGTCACCGATATTTTACATCCACGCATGCTAGAAAGTGCGGTTAAAGCTGCTCGACAATTAGAAATTCCCGTTGTCGGTTTAGATTTTATGATCCAGGCCCCGGATAAACCCGAACACATTATTATCGAAGCCAATGAGCGCGTTGGATTAGCCAATCACGAGCCCCAACCCACTGCCCAACGCTTTGTCGATCTACTTTTTCCGCTATCGGCGGTCGCTGGTAAACGCTATTCACTGAGAGCAACGACATGACTCAAACCTGGCGCATTCAAAAACATTTACTCGATCTACTCGCCATCCCTAGCCCCTGTGGTTTTACAGACGAGATAGTACGTTACGTCTGTAATGAATTAGAGGCTATGAATGTCGAATACGAACTCACTCGACGGGGCACCATTCGCGCTAAACTACCAGGGCAACACAGTGAGGCTGCCCGCGCTATCGTCACCCATATCGACTCCATTGGGGCCATGGTTCGCTACATCCGTAAAGATGGGCGCTTATTAGTGGCCCCTATCGGGAACTGGAGTAGTCGCTTTGCCGAAGGAGTGCGGGTGACACTTTTTAGTGAAAAACGTGCGTTTCGAGGCACTTTACTCCCCTCGGTTGAATGGGGAGTTTCGCGCGACCATGGCGTGGAACAAGTCCCCATGACTTGGGAACACATCGAGTTACGTTTAGACGAACCCGTCTACAATGAACAAGACGTACGTAACCTGGATATTGATATTGGTAGTTTTATCGCCCTCGATAGCAACACCGAAATCTTGGAGAACGGTTATATTGTTGCCCGTAATCTCGATAACAAAGCGGGGACCGCCGCCGTACTCGAAACCATTCGCCAGCTAAAAGAAGGTGAAAGTCGCATTCTCTACGATACTTATATTCTATTTACCATCTCAGAAACTACGGGAATGGGGACCGGCTCAGCCTTGTTGCCTGAAGTCAGTGAACTTGTCACTGTCGATTTTGCATCATTGAAATCTTCGGAAAAAAGCCCTTTTAAACGTATTACTATCGCTACAGGTGATGCGAGTGGACCTTACGACTATCACCTAACCGCTCACCTGGATGAGCTTGCACAACGAGAAAATATTCCCTCGCAAAAAAAACACCTCAAAGCATTTCATAGTGATGCTGCCGCAGCATTAACAGCTGGGCACGATGTGCGCACAGCGGTGGTAACTTACGCTGGTGATGCTTCACATAGTGCAGAACGCACACATATGGAAAGCCTTGTCAATATGGCTCAACTCCTTACTGCTTATGTCACCAGTGAACCCACCTTCGCGAAAGACGATTCGATTAAAAGCGTTGATGAATTTTCACATCAAATTACACCTGACAATACACCCAAACGGGCAACCCCCGTACCCGACTTTAGCGAAGTCATCAGAAAACATCAGCAGGACGAATAATGAGTAAAGAAAAAAACGATGTAACAGTTGATCGCGATTATTTGCTAAATCGTTTATTGGAAATGCTCGCTATACCCAGCCCCACCGGATTTACCGATGAACTTTCACGTTATGTTTGTGCGCAGTTACAGGCTTTAAATATTGATTACCAACTCACGCGCCGCGGAACCATTATTGCCAAATTGCCAGGTGAAGAAACTCGTATGGCGCGTACTGTTGCCAACCACCTGGACACAATTGGCGCTACTGTAACCGAATTAAAAAATAACGGACGTTTGAGTTTAGCACCTATTGGCAGTTGGTCTAGCCGTTTTGCGGAAGGTGGTAGAGTCACTCTTTTTTCAAAAAAAGGGGCTTACCGAGGGCAGGTCCTCCCGCTACTCGCTTCAGGGCATGCGTTTAACAAACGCGTAGATAGCTTACCTGTCAGTTGGGATCACATTGAAGTGCGTGTGAACGAAGATGTTTATTCAGCACAAGATTTAATTGATTTAGGTATTCAGCAAGGTGACTTCGTCGCTTTTGACAGTGATCCTGAACTTGCTGAAAACGGCTATATCAGCGCTCGACACCTTGATAATAAAGCCGGTGCCAGTGCATTACTTTCTGCATTAAAAATGCTAAAAGAAAATAATATTACTCCCGCCATTGATTTCTTTGCCATTTTCACAATTACCGAAGAAGTGGGTACCGGTGCCGGCGCATCCTTAGAAGATAAAGTAGTGGAATTTGTCGGCATTGATATTGGGCCTGTTGCCATCGAACAAAATGCCAGAGAAAAAGGCGTGACTCTGTGCGCACAAGATACCAGTGGACCCTTTGACTGGCACATGCTACAAAAGCTAAAAGGCTTATGCAATAAATACAACATCGAAAACCAAATTGATGTTTTTCGTTATTACTACTCCGATGCAAATTCAGCTCTCAAAGCCGGACACGATGTTCGCGAAGCCTTAATCACCTTTGGTACCGATGCTACTCACGGTTACGAACGGACCCATGTAGATAGCCTAGAATCCATTGCACACTTGGTATATCACTACGCGCAAAGCAAACCCGTTTATCCGATGTTAGATAAGAATTTAAATGACCTACCGCCTAAAACTAATTATTGAATTTTTTGATTAAAAGCTATTATATAATAGCTTTTTTATAATGTGTTTCAAGTCATTTAAGCATATATATTCATATCAGGTTCACTCATTATTCAAAAGAAAAACGTTATTTATAAATAAATGGCTTTTCACGCTATACCATTAAGACCTTACCTTAAACCGTCAAAATTTTTACCTCTACAAATAATTAATCCGCAAGCAACGCTCCCAGTTTTTTGAGCTATAGTACAAATTAAGCCGCAAGGCAAAAGCATGCCACACATGTTGGCATATCAACCTAACAAAATGAGAAAAACTCGTTATGAAAACATTTCAATCGTTATCCATTACAATAGCGGTCATCCTATCTTTCTCCTCAAACATAGATGCACGCTCTATTGAGGAAATCAAAAAATCTGGTGTTATTAATGTTGCGGTCAAAGCTGATTATAAGCCCTACGGTTATAAAAATGAGGCGGGAGAAAACGCTGGGCTAGAAATCGACCTAGCCAATGATGTGGCAAAAGACCTTGGGGTAAAAATAGCCTTTATTAACGTAACCGCTAAGACTCGTATGCAAGCTTTAGTGGACGGGTCTGCCGACCTAATGATTGCCACAATGACTGATAAGCCAGAAAGACGCAAAATTGTTTATGCCATCGAGGTTCCTTATTACTCCTCTGGCACTAACATCCTCTTCTCTAAGTCAGCAACAATAAATGGTTGGGAAGATGTGAGAGGAAAAACATTATGTGGTGTTGTCGGCGCTTACTACAATGACTTTATTATCGATACCTTTGGTGCAAAAGTAATCACCTACGATTCCAGTACTGCCGCATTAGAGGGCTTAAAAAAAGGCGAATGTCTTGGTAAAGTTTTTGACGATTCTTATATACTCAGCAAACTTACTGAAAAAGAATGGGCTGATGGCTTTCACATGCCTCTAGATACAATTGACGATGCCCCTTGGGCATTAGCTGTTCAACCGGGACAACAGGATATGTACGATCTAATGAAAGAAAAAGTCATTAACTGGCATAAGCAAAAATTTATTCTTGGCTTGGAAAAAAAGTATGGTGTAAAAACATCACCTTACGCTGTTAAAATGAGTGAATTATTTCAATAATTAACTCTCTTAATAAAGTTAGCACCTAAAAAATTGAAGTTCTGCCCCACCTCTAGCCAAGAGGAGGGGCTTTTCAATAAATATATACTATCAACAAGAACCTCCATAATTCATCATAATTACAACACATCAAAAGCATATTCTTACTTTAAGCTTTCATTTTAATTTTTTGGAGGCTTAACATGAAAAAATCAATATTAATTTTAGGAACGGTTTTATCACAGGCGACATTTGCATGTGAGACTGGAACTCAACTTATTGAATTTACGTTAATATCTACCCTTCTTCTCATTATTTTCTGCGCAATTGCAATACCTTTATCAGGCATGCTTATCAACAACATCATCACTAAAAAGGAAATCGGCATACTGGCCACTATTGTTTTTATCGGTGCCATTATTTCTTTAGGAATAATATATAGTGGTATATTTTTAGGAAGTGAAGTTATTGGGATACTAAGTGCAGCATTAACCACATCACTACCAGCCGCCTTCTATTTATTTAAGGCGGTCAAACGTTCGTATACTCACTCAGTGCATGATTAGTAAAGACTTATCATCTAATGTGGACCTTATTAAGGTCCAATAAATCGGATATGAATAAAACAAGCCATGCCTTACTCACTTTCTCACGCCATCGTTTCCTTGCCAATTTCAAGAGCATCTTGCAATAGAATTCCACCTGAATCGTTAATTATCGGCAGTATATCGCCAGATTTTCCCTACTTAATTGCCCTTACCCCTGTAAACGCACCGGGCCACTCACTCCTCGGAGTATGGATTTATTGTTTTTTACCTTCCCTTTTTGTGTTGCTAATTTGGTATGCTTGGCTAGAGAAACCAAGCTTTACTCTATTTCGAATGCCCTATTATTCAAAAAATATTGGAAAACAACCCTACTTCCATATAGCTATTGGCATTTTAATAGGGGCCTATAGCCATGTATTGTGGGATGCTGCTAGCCATATTGATGGCGCCTTCGTTGCTCATAGTCGCTTTTGGCAACAGAGAATATTTTCATTGCCTCTATATAAATGGAATCAATATGTTAGTGGCATTTTGGGATTAATAGGCTTAGCTATGTGGTATGCGTGGACAGTATTTAAATATCGTCATAACACCTACAAAAGCCTTCCGTTTATAGGAACCTCTATTTATACCAGCACGATCTTATTGTTTATAATCGCTGCGAATTTGATTCATCAGTCTACTTCTCTGAATAACTATATTATTCATTCAGCAATAGGAACGATGACTGGCAGTGCAGTTGCTACATGCATTTATGCTTTAATTATTAATCTAAAAAAATTTGGAGAGGACGAATAGGTCAAGAAGCGCAATGTCTTACCAATCTACTTGAAAAATCCCCCTCTTACCTTTCGAAGAGTGGCCGGAAGGTGAATCATGGTGTACTATTCCGTGGGAAAATTAGAGCATAGACTATCACCTTGATAGATATTTGCCCCTATCGATAAAACCTCGCAGATTAAACGTATATCTTCCATGAAAGTCTTCAATACCCTTTTACTTTTAACAATATTCATATGCTCACCCCGTATGGCAATGGCAGATATCAGTGAATTTTTTACTAGCAAAGGCGTAGGCTCTCAAGATGCTATTTATTTAGTTAAAGACCATCATCCTATCTATTCACAAAATAGTGATACAGCAATGATTCCGGCATCTTTAACGAAGCTAGCCACTGTTTACCTTGCGATCAACCGTTGGGGGCTAGATCACCGCTTCAAAACCGAGTTTTACCGACAAGGTGATATGTTACTCATCAAAGGTTATGGAGATCCTTTCCTAACTTCAGAAGAATTACCTAAACTACAGCAAGAATTAAACAAGCATGATTTACATTGGGTAAAGCGCATTGGCGTTGATGATAGTCATCTCGCGTTAGAACTTGTCCCAGGTCGCTCAATGGCGGCAGATCCTTATAATGCACCGCTCTCAGCAACTGCTATTAATTTTAACACCGCAAAACTCACAAACAATAATGGCAAATACTATAGCGCAGAAGCACAAACTCGCTTAACTAATACTGCGATAACAGTAGCCAAACAATTAAAACACCCCAAAGCTGGAAAAACTGAACGAATTAATTTAGTTAATCGAAAATTTTCACAAATAAACTTTGCCGAATTGTTAGCGATACAGCTCAACTTATCCACACAGCCCATAATCATTGATCAAAAACTGGATAAAACAGCAAACTTGCTTTACCAACACAAAAGCGAAAAGACGCTGAAAGATATATTGCGAGGAACCTTAGAATTTTCCAATAACTTTATGGCCAACCAACTATTTTTACAGTTTGATGAAACACCTCCTCTGGACTTTGCATCGGCGACAGCTATCGTGAATAAAACACTAGCAGAGAATTTGGGCTGGAGCGGGCATAAGTTAGGAGACGGCGCTGGCTTATTTAGAGAAAATCGACTTTCCAGTCAACAAATTGATCAACTATTGGCACAGCTTGAAAATCACAAAAATTTATTTGAGCAATATAAAAGCCCTATTACCAATGTAAAACTGAGAGCAAAATCCGGCACCTTAGATGGAGTTCGCACCTTAGCGGGTTACATCGATTTTCCCGACGCCTCTTATCGCTTTGTGTTTATGTTTAATCGCTCGGTACCTTATGGCTATCGCGAACAATTAATGCGGCAATTAGTTAAAGCAATTGATCAAGGAAAAATACGAGATTAAATAGACTCCAATAGCACCACTGCATGGGCAGCAATACCTTCTTTGCGACCAGTAAAGCCTAACTTTTCCGTTGTTGTCGCTTTAACATTAATCGTCCCTACCTCGCTATTAAGATCACTAGCAATATGCCTTCTCATCGCGTCAATGTAAGGAGCCATTTTAGGCACTTGTGCAATGATCGTCATATCTGCATTAACGAGTTGGTAACCTTCAGCGTTTACCTTGGCATAAACCATTCGCAGCAAGGCTCGACTATCTGCATTTTTATAAGCTGCATCCGTATCGGGAAAATGGCGGCCAATATCACCTAGAGCAACTGCCCCTAATAAAGCGTCACACAAAGCATGTAAAAGCACATCACCATCAGAGTGAGCGATTAAACCTCTGTCACTGGGGATCATGACTCCCCCCAATACCACCTTATCAATACCCTGCTGACCGTCATCAAAGGCATGAACATCAAAACCGTGACCAATTCTCATTGTCATCAAAAAATTCCTAGTGATTTATTGTTTACTCAAAAACTTGCTGCTGCAAAATAACTTCTGCATGAAGCAAGTCCTGAGAATGAGTCACTTTAATATTGTCATAATGTCCCAAAATGACTTTTGCTTGATAACCCGCCTGCTCAATAGCAGAGGCTTCATCCGTTACCAAATACTCATTTTTTAGTGACTGCTCTAATGCTTGCAAAAGTAGATCGTAGCGAAAAACCTGCGGTGTTTGCGCCTGCCATATATATTCGCGATTGAGAGTTTGTTGAATATCGCCGTACTGATCTACCTGTTTCAAGGTATCGCTAGCCGGAACCGCCAAAATACCTCCCACAGGGTGATCTGCCAACGCGTTTAACATGGCATCAATCACATCAACGCGAACACAGCAACGTGCAGCATCATGGACCAATACCCAATCTGAGGGCTTAGCCTTATCTCGCAAATAGTGCAGTGCGGACAACACTGAATCACAGCGCTCCTGTCCTCCCTCTACCGTTAATACTTTAGAGGCTATCGATAGGGAATCAAAATAAATATCATCTTGAGCGAGGGCAACCACGACTGCAGAGAGTGACTGAATTTGCAATAAACGCTCCAAGGTATGCGCAATAATAGGCTTACCTAAAACGGATAAGTATTGTTTGGGTAAACGCTTTTCTGCTGACAAAACAGTGGATTTCTGATTTAGCCCTTGTAGCATACGCTTACCGCTACCCGCTGCCGGAACAACAACCCATATGTTATTGGTATCTGGTTTCATAAAAATTTAGCAAGTGAAATTACTTTTGTCTTGATGATTGTTTTTGTTCTTCAGGCTCGACAATCATAAAAAATGTTTCGCCTTCTTTCACCATGCCCATTTGCTCACGCGCACGCTCTTCAACAGCATCTAAGCCATTTTTTAAGGCCTCAACTTCCAATGCAAGGATCCGATTACGCTCGCGTAAACTTTCGTTTTCAGCCTGTTGTTGTTGAATTTTTTTCTGTAGTTCCACGCGGTGCGCAAAACTGCCTTCACCGATCCAAAGACGATATTGCAAGCCGAGTAATAAAAGCGCCAAAACGCCAATTAATAACTTTAGCTTCATTTATTACCTACAAAAAATTAATATGTTCACTACCGATGTACTTAAAGATAATTTCTATATTCTGAAAAAAGCACTTCATCATACTCGCTCAGGCGGGTATCCAGTGTAATCGAGGTTACTTTGAGTCTGGATTCTCGCCTGCGCGAGTATGACAACCATATTCTTTTTAGTGTGGCTCATATCGAATAAAAAATAAGGCGCATAAATGCACCTTATTTTTACTACAGAACCGCTAAACAGTTTACACAACTGAGCATTACAAGTCTTTATGCTTTAAATTCGGCACGTCCTTTATAGGGCGCTTTTGAACCCAACTCAGCTTCAATATAAAGCAAACGATTATATTTAGCCACGCGGTCAGAACGACATAGCGAACCCGTTTTAATTTGCCCCGCTGCCGTAGCCACCGCTAAGTCCGCAATGGTTGTATCTTCTGTTTCACCTGAGCGATGAGAAATAACAGCCGTATAACCCGCATCTTTTGCCATTTTAATCGCGTCTAATGTTTCAGATAAGGAGCCAATTTGATTGAACTTAATCAAAATAGAATTGGCAATATTTTTATCGATACCTTCTTTTAAGATTTTAGTATTAGTGACAAACAAGTCATCACCGACCAATTGGACTTTATCGCCCAGTTTTTCGGTTTGATATTTCCACCCATCCCAGTCAGACTCGTCTTGACCATCCTCGATAGAAATAATGGGATACTGCTCACAAAGCTCCGCTAAGTAGTCGCTAAAGCCTTCTGAACTGAAAACTTTACCTTCACCTTTTAAGTTATATTGACCATCTTCATAGAATTCAGAAGAGGCACAGTCTAATGCCAGGGTGACATCACTACCCAATGCGTAACCCGCTTGCTCAATGGCCTCTTTAATCACCGCCACCGCATCCGCATTAGAAGCTAAGTTTGGTGCAAAGCCACCCTCATCTCCCACAGCCGTACTAAGGCCCTTAGCCGATAATACTTTTTTCAAGGCATGGAAAATTTCCGCGCCCACTTGCAAGGCTTCGGCAAAGGTTTTTGCCGCAATGGGCTGTACCATAAACTCTTGAATATCGACGTTATTATCCGCGTGTTCACCACCATTTAAAATGTTCATCATGGGTACCGGCATACTGTATTGACCGGGTGTTCCATTAACATCAGCAATATGTTGGTAAAGCGGAATATTTTTTGATGCCGCTGCGGCCTTAGCGGTTGCCAAAGAAACGGCTAAGATCGCATTCGCACCCAAGAGCGATTTATTCTCAGTGCCATCTGCATCAATCATCGCACCATCAATCGCGCGTTGATCAGTGGCATCCATCCCACATAACAGTGCTTTAATCGTTGTGTTGATATTATTTACGGCTTTTAATACCCCTTTACCTAAATAACGGCTAAGATCCCCATCGCGCAATTCCAATGCTTCTCGCGAACCCGTTGAGGCACCAGAAGGGGCACAAGCAGAACCAATGGCACCACACTCTAAAAATACTTCCGCTGATACGGTAGGGTTGCCACGAGAGTCCAATACCTCAAGGGCTTTAACATCAACAATCTTGCTCACAGGTTTTCTCCGTTAATTATAAAGATTACAGTTCACAGCCAACAGTTTACAGTGACAAGATAAAGTACTCCCTATTAACTGCGCTGTATGCTGTTGGCTAATTAATTTTTAATTCCGGCAATGATTTAATAACATCATCCACCGCTTTTATTTGTGATAAAAAATCCTTTAATACTGACAAAGGTAGCGCACTAGGCCCATCACATTTCGCATTGGCAGGATCTGGGTGCGCCTCTAAAAATAAACCGGCAAGGCCTATCGCCATTCCGGCACGCCCTAGTTCTGCGACTTGGTGACGACGTCCACCGGATGCCGCTCCCATCGGATCGCGACACTGTAAAGCGTGGGTAACATCAAAAATAACAGGAGCGCCTCCACTCACCTCTTTCATGGTGCGGAAACCCAACATATCGACCACTAAATTATCGTAACCAAAACAACTACCACGCTCGCATAGCATGACCTTATCGTTGCCACATTCATTGAATTTCTCAACAATATTTTTCATCTGGGGTGGACTGAGAAACTGCGGCTTTTTAATATTAATGACTGCACCTGTTTTAGCCATGGCTTCAACCAGGTCAGTTTGGCGCGCTAAGAAAGCGGGCAACTGTATGATATCGCAGACTTCTGCTATGGGTTGCGCTTGGTGAACTTCATGAACATCAGTGATAACGGGAACATTAAACGTGGATTTTATCTCATCAAAAATTTTTAAGCCTTCATCTAAACCTGGGCCCCGATAAGAATGTATCGAAGAACGGTTGGCTTTATCAAAAGAGGCTTTGAAAACATAGGGAATACCCAAGGCCTGTGTTACCTCAATATAGGATTCTGCCACTTGCATAGCTAAATCACGAGATTCGAGTACATTCATTCCCCCTAATAAAACAAAGGGCTGATTATTAGCGATACTGAGATCAGCAATAGAAATGACTTTATTCATAATTATTAAGCACGATTGTATGTGAGTGCGGCCTCGACAAAGCTAGTAAACAGCGGGTGGCCATCACGAGGATTCGAGGTGAATTCTGGGTGAAATTGACAGGCGACAAACCAAGGATGATCTTCGATTTCCACCACCTCAACCAAAGAGTCATCGGAAGACCAACCACTAATGGTCAACCCAGCATCACGTAGTGCTTGCAAATAATTGTTATTAAATTCATAACGGTGGCGGTGACGCTCAATGATAGATTGAGAACCATAGATCTCAGTCACTTTAGTATCACTGACCAAATGACACTCCTGTGCCCCTAAACGCATGGTGCCACCCAAATCAGAGCTGGCATCGCGCTGCTCTACTTCACCCTCTGCATTGACCCACTCAGTAATCAATGCAATAACAGGATGAGGCGTTTTAGCATCAAATTCGGTACTATTAGCTCCATCAAGGCCCGCAACATTACGCGCATATTCAATGACTGCGGATTGCATGCCCAGACAAATACCCAAATAAGGCACTTTATTTTCACGGGCATAGCGCACCGTCATTAGCTTACCTTCTAGACCGCGATTACCAAAACCACCTGGGACTAAAATAGCGTCCACTGCATGTAGGCACTCCAAGCCCTGCTCTTCAATATCTTCAGCATTAATATGACGAATATTCACCTTGGTACGCAACTGAATACCTGCATGGCTAAGCGCCTCATTAAGTGATTTGTAAGCATCTAAGAGATCGACATACTTACCCACCATCGCAATAGTGACTTCATGCTCAGGGTTGAGTTTGCCATCAACCACCTTATCCCATTCACTTAGATCCGCTGGCTGAGCTTCAATACCCAGATTATCGAGAACAATCGTATCGAGATTGTGCTCCATCAAAAAGCGAGGAATGGAATAAATGGTCTTGGCATCGGCTAGCGGAACCACTGCCCGTTGCTCAACATTCGTAAACAAAGCAATTTTACGGCGCGAGTCATCATCGATAATTTGCTCGGAACGACACAATAAAATATCAGGTTGGAGACCAATAGAACGCAGCTCTTTAACTGAATGTTGTGTAGGCTTGGTTTTGGTTTCACCTGCAGTGGCGATGTAAGGCACCAGGGTCAGATGGATAAGTTGAGTAAAACGCGGGCCTAATTCAACACGCAACTGCCTCACTGCCTCCAAAAACGGCTGAGACTCAATATCACCAACTGTACCGCCAATTTCTACTAAGGCAATATCGTAGCCATCACCTCCGGCTTTAACACGGCGTTTAATCTCATCGGTAATATGCGGGATTACTTGTACAGTCCCTCCAAGATAATCGCCACGGCGCTCTTTGCGCAACACCGTTTCGTAGACACGACCCGTTGTAAAATTATTGCGCTTGGATACCTTGGTTCGGATAAAGCGCTCATAATGCCCTAGATCGAGGTCCGTTTCTGCTCCATCCTCCGTAACAAACACCTCACCATGCTGAAAGGGGCTCATGGTCCCGGGATCAACGTTAATATAGGGGTCTAACTTAAGGATTGTAACCTTGAGCCCCCGAGCTTCTAGTACTGCGGCAAGGGAAGCGGAGGCAATCCCCTTACCTAAAGAGGAAACTACACCACCGGTTACAAATATATATCGAGTCATGCTCACCTTAACAATTCTTAAAAATTCAATCAGCACACCAAATAAAACCGATAAGGCCACGAATGGTAATCTGGCATTTTTTAGTGCTAAGTTTACAAAAGGTTAATCATTTATGAAGAATTGCTGTTCTACCCCTTCTGAACGGAATAAACCGTCCCTTGGAGAATCCAAGGATAATTAAATACGGCCTAAATAATTACCAAGAGAAAGGGAGTCGAAAGGATTGGCAAAAAGCTTTTACGAGCCAAATTAGCCTGCCTTCACACAGCAACTCAAGATGGGACGCCAGCCTACCAGAAACAGCCCTTATCCTCAATCAATTTCACATTGACAGCGTTACTATTCATTCAAGTCAAAACCCACAAAAGTTGTTAAAAACAATAACTTAACCTACATTTAAAGAATCATTGATGGATAAACTGGCCAACACACTTGTGAGCACATCTTTAATTACGATAATAGCGGCAAATTTAGGCATGCTACTGCTTATTTCATGGGTAGTTTGTGTTGCTATATTTGTACGTTTATCGAGCCACAAAGAGGAATTGGAACAAGCACTAATAGAAGCAAGGAAAAAACTCAAAGAGGCCAAAAAGCACTCACCTCAAGCCCAAAATACAGTAACAACTGAAACCCCTTCCCCCCTAGAAACACTTGAAATGGAAGAAGGTGAGGAACTTGACGACGAAGACTCCATCTATTTACTCGAAGCCTTAAACAATATGAGTGAGGATTTACGGGAAAAGGATGAACAACTAGCGATACTCGCTGAGCTCCATACTGAGCAACAAGCGAGACTAGAAAACTTACAAAATAGTGACTCGGAAGAATCTAGTGATGACCTGATAGCACATCACCAAAAAACAGAATCCATCATCAACAAACTACAACACGACCTCACTATTAGCCAACGGGTTATTGCACAACTCGAATCTAAACTTCGCGATGGCAAAGGCAAGGATAGCCGTATAGCAATACTGGAGGAAACAGAAAAACGCCTACGCGACCGTGTAAAGTCACTTAAAAAACATAAAGATCAATCTGTACTCCTAATCGAAGGCTTACGCAAAGCCAACAGTGAAAACGACAAATTAAAACGCAACATTAAGCAACTCACACAAGCAACACAAGAACAACTCGCCACAATCAATAAAATCACAACCGAGTTAGAACGAATTACCCGGTTAGAAAACCATCAACGCAACCTTATTGAAGAGTTAGAGGTTAAATTGCAAGCTGCGCGCAGCTCCCCTGGTAGCGGCCAAAAAGTCTATAAACTGGAGCGACAGCTAGAAGAAACACAAGCTACCCTAGCGCGCACAATCAAAGAAAAAGAGTTTATTTCATCTCACCTCATTGAAATGGATAAAGCACTTGAAAAATCCAAAGAAACGGAAGAGGCATTAGAACGAGCACGTAAAGAAATTGAAACACTGGAAATGTATTTCCCTGAATTTGCTTCTGATGAACCCGCTGAAAAACAAGCAAGCGATACAACAACCCACAAGCCCTTACCTATTTTCGCGGTTGACAAAGAAAAAGAGCCAAAACTATTTCATATTGTAGAAGACAATCGTTTATTCGGTATTTTACAAGACTTTTGGATGACTCTAGATACGCCACCACTTCGCTTAGCGGCTAAAAAAAATATTTCTCGCCCCCAATCTCTTAACTATTGGGTCAAAACATCCATTCACAGTGACGAGTTTTTTGTTGCAATGGGTGCCAGTGAAAGTCTAACAAAAGCGCTCGGAAAGGCTATGTTTGAGAAAGATATCGAATCTCTGAGTAATAGCGACTTGAAAGATGCGCTGGGAGAGTTGGGAAATGTGATTGCTGGCACTTTGGCAAATGAACTAAACCCCAGCTATATTGTAGGAATATCCGAGCATCTCAATAATAAAAGTATGGAAGAAGAACTAAACAGCATCGCTGTTGTTACTGAAGTACTAATGATG
>JBNKUQ010000010.1:0-55145 GCA_050298695.1 Cellvibrionaceae bacterium | reverse complement strand
AGGTAGTGGTATTGCCTTTCCAATCCGTTTTGCTTTCTAAAAACCCATTGGCATCGTAGGTGTAGGCTTTGTTGGCACCGGCGCAGTTTTCGGAGGGGTGTCCTTCCACGGTTGTCATCTTATATTCGCCGTTAAACTGAGTGAAGTGGTAGGTGGTTTGTTTGCCTAGGGCATTGGTGACCGTGCGTGAGCCATCTTCGTGGTAGGTAATTTGGCTGCGTTCGATACCGGAATTTAATGGGCCTTTTTCGGAGCTGATGGCGCGGCCTTGGTTATCATATTGTACTGTAGAGATACGATGACCATTCTCATTTTCTATGGCTGTGATATAAATAGGGAAACGACTATCTTCATGTAAATATTTTTTTTCATGGCCATTTGGATAAACAACACGTTTTAGGACAGATGCGTATGAAATTTTCTCGTATTCATAAGTAATCGTTATGTCATTACCAAAATCGGCATGTATTATCTGGTTTTCATTATTCAGCGATAATATTAGTTGCTCTTCACCTATAGATACAATTATTTGATTATTTAGATATTCTAATAATATGGGCAGGGCATTTAGCTTATGAATTGAAATGAGCCGACCTTCAATATCATATGTATCTATACTATTATTTGCATGGTGCAACTTATATACTACTCCATTAAACGTCAGGCGCTCTTTTCTTTGAGATTTAGAAATATATTCACCGTCAATCAATGAAAACGATAATGTTTTACCATCGGAAAGAATAGCTTCGACTGTAGCTGCGGTAACAGTTAGTTTTTGCTGATAATTAAAAAACCACTGCTTTCCAAGGGAATTGTATGACCTTACCAAGCTAAAGTTTGCTGATTGATAATCTATTTCCCTATAAAACTTATTACCCGTCGGTATATTTATAGGGTTGCCGGTATTAGAGCAGTTATTGCCATTGTTTGAAGGCGTTATAGGCTGACAATCAGGGTAGCCTATATAACCTACCGGGCAAGCCTCTCTATCACCATAATAATAAATAACACAAGCAGGAATTGATGCTGTTAATGTAGATCCGCATGAATATTCGTCAGTTTTTATCTGACAATACCGCTGCTCACTTCCAAAGTGTCTTGTGCAATCTGCCACATGATCTCTCAAGGGGTAGCCTGTTTCATTACATACTAAATCAAAACAATGAGCCCATAACTTCCAACCAAATTCTTCTGCATAACTATAAGAGGAGATAAATGTTATTGAGATAACATAAGAGAAAAAAGAAGCTAATATATATTTCTTTAGTGAATGTTCCATATTTACGCTACCGCAATTTTTTTCAAATAAAGTCATCTTAGCGCTGCTAAACAGCTAAAATAGATCAATGGTCTTAATGCCAGTCTGTATCACATGAACACACACCCTTACATTTATATTTCATCAGTCTTTATCTAAAGAGCTATCTTTCTGATAATAAAAGAACTCACAAAGCAGGCTCAAGACTCGAACCTATTATGACCAAGGTTTATGTAAGAATATTTTTTTACAACGAGGGAAAGTTGAAGTAATGTCCCTATATCGGCTCCCAAAATCTGGCGTAAATTATAGCTAGGAAGATTTTAAGATCAAGTGTTTTATTTTTAAATCGGAATAAATTATTTTTATTTTATTGTTGGATTTATAATTTTTGTCACGAAATTCAACATATTTCACTATCTATCCAAACTAGTATTACTGCATCCTCTGCACTCTCGATTATTTGTCGTGTGGTATGCATTCCCACGCAGGAGGCGTGGGAACGAGGGTTGTAGCTACTCATAGAAATTCGCTAATGGCTTCTCGATATTTTGGGTTTTCATCTTTAAAAACGTCATTGCCACCCAGGCGGTAAGCCCGTTGGAGATAGGTAATGGCTTGTAGCTCGTGGCCTGTGTTGAGTAGTGCTTGTCCCAGACGCATCTCCACCATGGAGCGAGCTGAGGTTTGTTCACAGGCAAGGGCAGAGCGTAGTGCTTCTATTGCCAGCTCATATTTACCCATACGGTAATAGGTATCCCCTATGGCTGCTAGCACGGTTTCGGCATCGGGTTCGCGGGTTTGTGGTTTGGGTAGTTTGACCCAGGCTTGGTAGAATAGGCGTAATGCTGAGTCATAGTCTTGTTTAGCGTAGTGCTGGTAGCCTTTGACGCAAATGGCCTGTATTGTTGTTGAAAGATCGGACATTATTGTTACATCTTATTTTTTAATCAAATAGTACAAAAAACGAATAGTACCACAGACAATAAGAGAGACAGCCCTGAATGCAGCCTATTCTTCATTTTATTTTAGCTAACGGAATTCAGCTTAGCTTATTTTTCTTTGGATTTCTGCTAGGCGCATCACTTTTGGGGACGTGGGTCTATTGCCGGGGTCGCAAAAAGCTAGAAAATGCCCTCGAAGAGGCAAAGCAAACCCAGCTTCAGTTGAACCTGAGCCGTGAAGAGCTGGCGGGCTTAACGGGGCGGCATAGTCAAATGGAGCATCAGCTCAGCGAGCAGGCTCGGCTGTTAAAAGAGGCTCGTCTCCAGCTAGGCCAGGAGTTCGAAAACCTTGCCAACCGTATTTTTGAAGCTAAGCAACAACAATTTGATGCGCAAAACCAAAAAACGCTGAATCAGTCGCTCACCCCACTCAAGTCACAAATAGAAGAGTTTAAAAAACAAGTGACGGATGTCTACCAAAAGGAAAGCGCTGAGCGTAATCAGCTTATTGGAAAAATAGGTGAGTTGCAGTTACAAACCCAGAAAATAGGCGAAGATGCCATTAATCTGGCTCTGGCACTTAAAGGCGATAACAAAACTCAGGGTAACTGGGGGGAGGTGGTATTAGAGCGCCTTTTAGAGGAATCGGGCTTACAAAAAGGACGAGAGTACGACACACAAGTTTCTATGAATGACGATAGCGGTAAACGCCGCAATCCTGATGTCATTATTTATTTACCGGAAAATAAACAGTTAATTATTGATGCTAAGGTCTCCCTGGCGGATTACGAGCGCTATAGCCATGCCAATACAGAGGAAGAAAAAAAAACGAGCATTGCAAGCCCATGTCAATTCTGTGCGAGCGCATATTAAAAACTTGAGTGTTAAAAATTATGAATCCCTCGAAGGTTTACAAAGCCTCGATTTTATCTTTATTTTTATGCCCATAGAGGCTGCTTTTATGACTGCCTTACAAGCAGAGCCTGCATTGTTTCGAGAAGCCTATGACAAGCAGATTGTATTGGTTAGCCCAACGACCTTAATGGCAACCTTGCGAACGGTTGCGAATATTTGGCGTTATCATAAACAGCATAAAAATGCGGAGAAAATTGCACTGCAAGCGGGTGGTTTATACGATCAGTTTGTTTTAGTGATAGAAGCCTTAGATGAACTAGGCGCGCAGATCGATAAAACACAAACGAGCTATCAAACGACACGTAAGCGTTTGTTGGATGGTAGAGGTAATTTAGTAAAACGTATCGAAGGTTTACGTGATTTAGGCGCAAAAACAAAGCGCCAATTACCGATGGATAAACTCGCCGAAGACGATTCGGAGTCCCTGCTAGAACTCAGCGATAAAGTAAATAAGGTAAAAGAGCTCTAGCCAACGATTTACTGGAATATTTATGCCCACATTTATTATCGTTATTGCCATTGTTATTCTTGTTGTCCTTGCTGCTGTTGCTTGTTATATGCAATATCAAGTTAAAAAAATGGAGGCAAAAAAAGCGGAGCAGCAACGAGAGTTGGACAAACTCAAAGAAGATCATCAGGAGTACTTAAATAGTAGTATCCAGATATTGGCACAAGGTATTATCGACGATCAGCTCACATTAACAGAAGGCGCTATTCGCATCAGTGTGTTATTGGATAACCTGGATATTAATGAGCAGCAGAGAGAAAGTTACAGCGTGTTTTTCCAGTTGGCGGAAGCAGCGGCACACATTCCTATTTTGGATGCGTGGAAAAAATTGTCTAAAAAAGAAAAATTACGATTTGAAAAAGAAAGAAAAAATATCGAAGACCAATATAAAGATTTTATGATTGATGCGGCGAATCGTATTAGAGGGACTCGTTTTTAACGTTTGATAATTAAGGTTTAAACCTAAGCATTATCTGATTGAGCAATATCCTTAAAAAAACGGACCTGCGGAAAGTATTTTCCCGGACAACGTGTTGACTCTCCCGGTGTATCGCCATGGCCGCTGATATTATTAATAGAAATATTGTAAGTATTCATTAATTCTTTGGTGAGTGTCACCAGCGATTCATATTGTTTAGCCGTCATGGCTTGTTGATCTAAATTACCAATAACACAAATGCCAAGCCCACGCAGATTGCGATCGATATTGTGCGCGCTGACATGGGCTCCCCAAAGGTTGAACTCTTGTCTAAAATCACTGGCTAATGCACCATCGGCTAAACCGTTGCCATTGCCAATAATAAAATGGTAGGGAATGGCATCGATAGGATCATTGGCTTGTCGTTCTCTGTGCACTTGCTGCAAAAA
The DNA here is from genome assembly GCA_050298695.1 of Cellvibrionaceae bacterium. Taxonomy (GTDB): domain Bacteria; phylum Pseudomonadota; class Gammaproteobacteria; order Pseudomonadales; family Cellvibrionaceae; genus CANLBN01. The sequence goes on along the minus strand of JBNKUQ010000010.1, from coordinate 50,653 downwards.
TTCAATATTGCCAAAATTTCCGGCACTGTGGTGTATCACAATATACTTCCAGCGTCGGGGCCAGTAAAACGCCCCAAGCCCTATTGCACTACCCAATGCAGCCATGCTGAGAAAAAAACGGCGTCTATTCATCGTATCAAACCGCTGCCTTATTAATAAGCTTATCTAAGTCTTCCCACAAGGGCTCACACAATTGAGGCCGATAGGCCGCCTCAAACTCAGCAGTAGGGTAGGTCTTTTCGATATCTCTAGTTTCTTTTGTGCTCATAATAGCTCCTTTCATTGTATTTTATCTTCAGAGGCGAGATAGTATGCGGTATCTGCTCTTATTTCCATAGCCTGTGTTGTTTGGAACCTCGCCTACGTTTTTCAGAGGTTCCCTAGATATATGTACAGTATATTTGTGATGGATCTTATTTATGGCATGCTTATTTCTTATTGCGGGCACGGTTTTATCCCAATAAAAATTTAAAATCCTTGTAAATCAAGGGATTAAAAAATACTTGGGTAAATAACCGGCCAGCTTGTTTTCACGCCATACTGTTTTTATAGTAAGAGATAAAAATTTATAAAAAACGAAGGTTTGCGAGAGAAATAGAGGAATGACTTTAGTGTGTAAATGAGCAGGCACACTATTAAAATGTTAGCTCAGAGTACACCATCGATGGAAATACTGGCTTTATATTATTTTAGTTTTTTGGTAGCAATTCTCATTCACGAGCTTGGTCATTTAATCTCGGTTTTAATAGTAGGTCACAAAGTAATTGAATTTTCAGTAGGCCCAATATGTATAAAATGGTTGGAGAATAAATACATAATTAGGCCTCGAAAATGGATATTTACCGGTTTGGTCTCCTATGAACGGAAGCTCTATAAGACCACATGGGGAAAGGAAGTATTAATAATATCTGGAGGAATTTTGGCTAATATTTTAATTGGTTTATCTTTTATATTTTATTATTGCTTAATTTCTGACGATGGATTCATAATTATACTTGGATGGGTTTCACTAATCCTTGGTTTTATAAATTTCATTCCTACACATATCAAGAATCTTGGGCTAGACAGTGACGCAAAACGATTTTTAACTATGCTTGCTTTTAAGAAGGCCATTTCAAAAAACAGGAAGTATGATTTAAAAAAACCACTAATCGATGTTTCTCTTCAGTCTAAAGATAGAGATAATCCGAACAAAGTACAAATTGAGTTTTTAAATGACGATATTACCCGCATGGATTTTGTTGTAGATATCTTTAAAACGTATTTAAACCTAGATGATTATGGTTCAGCGGTAATAATGCTAGATATCCACAATAATGGCAGCGTCAAGGTGGGCTGGTTTGAAGCCGAGGAAGCAAAAAAACTAACTGAACAAATTGAAATCGAGGCTATGAAGCATGGATTCCCTTTCCAATGTAATGTTTCAATTCCCCTGAATAAGACCATACAAGTGGCTTAACGATAGGGAATGGAGGATCTATTTTCTAATCAGTCTTGCCTCTAAGTTAGCCATAGAGTATATCCAATTGGTTTTTATAGATTTGTTGAGTAGATTAAGGGTGAATTTGGCAAATATTTATGCCGAATAATCAAAAAAATAATCCGTCTCCGTGGTTCCAGCAAGAAGATAAAACGCTATAATAAGGCGCTTCTGCTGATAAGCAGCATGACGTTATGCGTCAATAGAGAATTAATCTAAATGACTAAGAATTTTATAACAAAAGATTTTGTAATCATAACTATCATTGTGAGTTTTTGGGTAAATGCCTCTGAAGTATTCAGGTATTTTATTTTCGTAAGACCGGAAATGCATGAATACTTATCACTTGTCCCTAATGTTGCTGATATGAATTGGGGTATTTTTGTTATTTGGGGGCTATGGGATACTTTATTAACAGTTTTATATGTATTTTTGTTTTGGCTATGTGCTCAGGTATTCGGAAATAACACTAAAACAGTTGTTATTAGTGGTATCATCTCGTGGTGTTTTTTCTTTGTATTGTTTTGGGTTGGCATGGCAAATATGAATCTTTCAAGCTGGTCTTATTTAGTCATAGTGCTACCCTTAGCTTTAATTGAAACTTTAGTTGCGTCTTATATGGCTTCTAAGTTGTATTTGAGAAAAATGCATACAAGTTAAGCCAATAGGGCGAGCAAACTGCACGGGCCTCTGCTTAAAGTGATAATAATTCAAAAGACTAGATTGTTTTGAACAACAGGTGTTTTACCGATGGAATTAGATGTTAATTTTAGAAAAGCAACGACTGACGATTCACGAAAGATTAAGCATTTAGTATTTTCTATTTTAGAAGAATATGCTTTAAAACCAGACACGGGGATCACGGACAAAGATTTGGATAATATTGAAGGGGAATATTTTTCAAAAGGCGGGTATTTTGGTGTTGTTGAGTGGAATGATGAAATAGTCGCATCAGTTGGTATATATAAAATATCTGAAACGACTTGTGAATTGCGTAAAATGTATTGCTCTTCTAAATGTAGAGGTAAAGGGCTAGGAAAGAAACTTTTGGAGCATTCTTTAACGATCGCTAAAGAACTGAGGTTTTCACATATTGTATTGGAGACAGCATCGCCGTTGATTGAGGCGATAAACTTATACAAAAAATACGGTTTTGTTGAATATCAGCCGAGGCATCTGTCGACAAGGTGTGACCAGGCTTACGAACTGTATATTTAAAAAAATGATAGTCTGTTACAAATTATCCTTAGCCGTTATATATCCTGAATTTGAATGAGCTAGTACAGTTAACTGCATTTTAGAGTGTTGGTTTTCATGCTTTTTGATAAATTCTGATATAGGTTGATCGTTGTTGAGATAAATTAACATTTCTGCTAGCACATCTTTATTGATTTTATATAACTCATAAATCTTATTATTTGGTTTTACTGGAAAAAAAGCATATCTTGTAATCGGTAAAATATAGTATCTAAAAGTCTCTCTTCACAGCCGGAAAAATTTATTTAATGTTATAGACTCTCTTGGGTTGCTATTTTTTAATTGTTTTTTATCTCGTCCATAAGCAATCATTGTAAAAATAAAGCTAGCCATCCCAATGGCAATTCATACTATCCGTTTAGTTTTTATATTAATTTTCCTGTTTATAATTTCAAAATCTTACTGGTGAGATATTGTGTTTCAGCTTTTGCTATTTCCTTCTTAAAACATGAGAATGAGATGGCTATATGCTAAGTAGTGCTTTGGTTCAATATTTTCTTCTCTTGTTGTCTTTTCCACAGGAAATAACATGCGGGTTCTATTAGTAATAAAGTAATAGCTAGCCCAAAAAACATGAATAAATTTAATTTAAAACCTAAGAAGGTGTGCTTAATTTGATTCTTTAACGCTTTATAGATAAGGGGTGATATGGTGTTTTCTGCTTTAGAAAAGTCCATATCAATTAGTGCTTGTTTGTTGAATGTTAAGTCATCATTACTAAAGTGAAGGGCCTCTCCTGATTTCTTTACCGATTTAGTAACCAGTAAGTTAACGGTTTTGCTAATAATCCATTCGCCAAATGTTGACTTGATCCACTTTAATGATTGTTTTTTTGCTTTTTCTATACCGGAGTCGGATTTCATCTCGTAGTGCAAGTTGTTAATAAGGTGTTGAGTGGCTTTACGAATAGTAATTTCTTCTCCGTTTGATGTAACCGGTAGGTTTTCCAATAAACGCTCATAGAGCATGGTGGTATTTGCTTCTATAAAAGGTTTGCCGTTATCTTCTAGCACTTTTTCTGCGCGTAGTTCTATCCCGTGAATAAAGCCATAGCTTCCACCCGCAATAATAAAAATAACCACCCATACGGGATAATGTAGTTTAGCAGCTATATTCCATGTTTTTTGTGTTCGATAGAAAAGTTTTCTTTTTCCGATAATAATGAGGGCAATAATGGATAGCAGTAATGCAACCAAACTATAGAGTAAGATACTAGGCAGTATAAACAGAAGTTCCGTTAAAAATAATCCAAGTGAGGACTGAATGGATTCTAGAAAGGATATATAGTTAACGTCCATGTTGTTTTCTCTATTTTATAAAAAATTATACTTTGATAATGTCTAGTGAGAGTTTTTCAGCTTCTGCTTCGCCGTGTCCTCCGGTGACAACAACGGTCGATGCTTTATCTGGTGCTAGATAGGTTTCGGCAACACGTTTTAATTCTTCACCAGTGACATTGATGATTTTTTGGCGATAGTGTTCACGCTTTTCTACACTGCGTCCCACTAGCTGCGCATGAAACTCTTGCTTGGCTTCACCTGCTGGAGAGCCCGGTTTATCGAGAGAGCTGATAATACCTAAAATAGATTCTTCGATGGCTTGCTTCATTGCGGTTCCATTGGCGTCTTGTTCAGACAGCCATTGTAACGATTGATCAAAGTCGTTTAGGGTATCGCCCATGCGGGGATCACGGTAAGAATAAAAGCGAAAACTTGCGCTACCGCTATCTTGGCTGGCGCCACCACCGTAGGCTCCGCCTTGTTCGCGGATGGTGCGGTGTAGGTAGCCATTGCGCAAGACGCCGCCGAGTACACTGAGTGCGGCGGCATCGTCGTGTTCCATGCTCACCGTGGGATAGGCTTTTGCACAAAAGTGCACCTGTGAGTTGGTAATCCAAGCGTGTTTGATCGGCTGATATTCCATGGGTGAAGGTGTAAATGGAGAAGAGGTAACAGGGGTATTTGCTTGCTGTTGCCAGATATTTTTTATTGTACTGAGGTAACTATCGATCTGTTCAGCTTCACTGATGGCAAGCCAATGTTTGGGTGCGCTCAATAATTGTTGATGAAGTTCTTCCAGCTTTTTTCGTAAGGCTTCATGCTCACCTTCGTTTAAGGCTTTATCGCATTGCTTAATACTTATCAGCCCACCGAGCCCCATTAATTGATGGGTCAGTTTTGCCGTTGGGTTAAAGCTCGCGCTGGCGGCCTGCATGGCAAGCACATGACCATTACCCGTGACGCTTTGTTCATGGCTCATTTTGGCCTGAGTAATCATTTCGTGGATGCGTTTGGATTCATCAAAGCGAACCTGTTCTAAGGTGTCTCGCATGAGTTCACTCATTGCGACTTGTTTGTCTTTGAGTGCCTTGGCGCTCAAGGTGGTATACGCAATCAATTTTTGTGGATCATTCGTTGCGTTACGCAAACTATAAAAGCTATTAAGGGCACCAACCGTTTGTGATTGGCGCTGTTGTATATTTAAGTAATCCTGTTGGCCTAGACCGAGCTCCGTTAAGCAGAGGCTATACCATGGCAAGACACTCAATAGTTCAGGGCTTAAGTCTGGTAATTCACAAACGACTTGTTGATAACATAAGCCATTCGTTCCCGCCGTGTAATAATGCAGTGGTGCGGAATGCGCCGAGTCATTGCTTATATTAGTTTGCTGTCCCTTAGGGTAGTGGGATTGTTTGGGTATATCCGCAAGGGTTACTTTGGGTAGTATGCTGTCATCATCTTGTTGTTGCTGGCGTTTTTCTAAGGCTTGTGCTTGTTCAACAATTTTTTGTTTACCCGCTTCGCTAAGAGTTTGCTTAATGGCTGCCAGTTTATCGCTTTCAGCTTGAACCTGGCGTTGGTGATATTCGCTATCGGGTCGTAAGGTTAGCGTCACTCGATGAGGGTTATCTAATAGCAAGCGTTGAACAAGTTCTTGTACATACCCTTCTTTTTGTATGGCTTTGCGCAGCTCACTCAGGGCACTTTCTAAATCCAAAAACGCCAGAATGTCACCGCGATGAGTCGCGGCAGAAAGGCCATTGAGAATGAGCTGTAAACCATAGGGATAGCTATCGCCGCCAATTTCTCGTTGGCGTAATTCCAATTGATGCATTGAGGCTTCAATTTGTGCTTGTGGCAGTCCTTCTTTGGCCACTTTTTCCAATACGGCGATAACTTCATTTTCTAACTCGGCAGTGTGATGAACATCTGAGCCAGAAATGCCGCACACAAATAACATCTCGTATTGCGAGTCGTCCATACCACACAATGGTGAAGGCGATGCGCCAAGCTTACTGGTTTCCAGTAAGTGCTGCAGTGGGGATGCACTGTTGTCTAGCAATAAGCTGGAGAGTAAATGGGCTTCGAGATTAGCTTTTAAATCGATGCTAGCTCCTAAAAGCCAAGAAACCACAATGTGTGTTTTTTTACTGATAGGGGCTTCGGTGTCGGCACCGGCTTCAGGTTGGTAGGGGTAAGCTTCTTCGACTCGAATTGGGGCAAAGTAGCGTTTCTCAGGTTTGACCTCGATCACTTTATCTAATTGGGCAAAGTGTTGTAGTGCTCGGTCTTCAAATTTTGCGTGGTGTTCTTCTGCCGCAATATTGCCAAAGGTCATGAAGATAGCATTGCTGGGGTGGTAGTGGGTTTTATAAAACTGTTGTAGCTGCTCGTAGCTTAAATCGGTAATGGCTTGTGGGTCGCCACCACTATTGTGATGGTAGGTCGTAGTGGGGTAGAGGTATTTGCTTAAAGTTTGCCAGAGTTGCGAAGTGATTGAACTCATCGCACCTTTCATCTCATTGAATACCACACCTTTATACACGAGAGGGCTGTCGGTATTTCCGGTTTCAGCAAAATCTAGGCGATGACCTTCTTGGGCAAAATCCAGAGGGTCAAGCCTTGAGAAGAAAACGGCATCAAGATAGACATCCAGTAGGTTATCAAAGTCTTTACGGTTTGAGCTGGCGAAAGGGTAGGCCGTCCAATCCGAGCTGGTGAACGCGTTCATGAAGGTGTTAAGCGAGCGCCTGATCATCATAAAAAAAGGGTCGCGAACGGGGTACTTCTTGCTTCCACATAAAGCCGTGTGCTCTAAAATATGGGCAACACCGCTGGAGTCTTCGGGTACGGTGCGCAGGGCAACTAAGAACACATTTTCACTATTGTCGGCGTGAATATGAATATGCTGTGCGCCGGTGGCCTTATGGCGATATTCACTGATGGTAATATTGAGCGCTTTTAGGGTGTTACTGCGTAAATGTTTAAAGCCAGGATGTGTGGATATGTTCATAAATTGTATAACTAATTTGCGTTTAAGTGATTATTTGGGGCAAGTGTAACCGATTTATAGAATTTCTGCCGATGTTAGCTGAATAGGGGGGGGCAGCTCGCCTGTTCGGTTAGTACAGTAATAGCTGGAGTAGATGGTAGCCAGGAGGGAGTATATTTCAGGGTAAATTACTTATGCCGTCATTCGCTGTTTTCTGACACCGGCAATTGTCTGTTCGAAAGTGAATAACGTTTTTTGCGAGGGGCTAAATGGTCAAGAGCTTCTAGTATTTGTTGGCGTAATCGTTGTACTCTGGGCTTTGCATGTAAGTTTCTAAGCGGCTTTCGGAGTTAAAGAATTGTAAGGGCTGAAAGTAAAGTAGGTAAAAATTATAAATAACCGTGATGCCCAAAGCGCAATTTTGCAATGCGACGAGTACCATCAGTGCTGCCGCAATGACACAGCGAGATAACCGAGTCCCCTTCATCTGTAATATAACCAATGTCGCTATACCGACAGTGCTACGCCCAATGACGATAGAAGATATCCAAGTGTCGTACCACGAGGCGAGCCCTAGTGAGATAGCCCACATTCCTATCGTCACACTGTATAAAATCGTGTCAAATTGTTGGTTTTTATTAGATTAGATATGGCAGGGTATTGAGCTTGAGTTGTTGGCATAACATTCACATTGTATTCTTATTGGGTCTATGAATAGCTTGAGTATAGTCAAATTCTGAGTCTTGTGTGAAAGTTTAAAATTTTGTGTCATAGTTGAATTAACTGTCTGTAAAGTCTTTAGGAGCTAATATTTTATGCGAGAAGTGAGCCTGATAAATGGTGTTGCGTTGATATGGTTTATCTTTTTATGGTTTGGCTATTCGCGTTTTGCACATTTTAAAGCTAAGCGGTCTGACAAGAATCTTTCTTCAGTGATGAACCGTTTGCGAAAGCGTTGGATGGAGCAGTTGCTAAAGCGTGAAGTGCGCATTCCCGATGCCGCCTTGATTGCCAACTTAGAGCGCAATGTGACCTTTTTGGCGTCAACCAGCATGTTAATCCTAGCCGGTTTATTAACGGCCTTAGCCGCAACTGAACAGATACAAGCGGTCTTAGTTGATGTGCCTTTTTATGTGATGACTTCTCCATTGCTTATGCATTTTAAGCTCTTTGTTTTAATTATTATTTATGCTTACGCTTTTTTTACCTTTAGTTGGTCGATGCGGCAGTATGGTTTTGCGACAGTGGTGATTGGTGCAGCGCCCCTATTTGATGATCCGATCGATGATGAAACAAGAGAAACCTTTATTCAAGTCAGTGCCAAGGTGAGTGATTTAGCGGCACATACTTATAATTATGGTTTGCGTGCTTTTTATTTCTCATTGCCAGTGCTGGCGTGGTTTGTGAATGATTGGGTATTTATGTTTTCTAGTACCTTGGTGGTTATTGTTTTGTATTTAAGAGAGTTTCATTCACGCCCTTTGCAGGAATTGCGTAAGTTGTGAGAAGGCTTGTTTTCTACTAAAAAGAATATGCGAGGTAACGCTCAAGTATTTATTACACTTGTCGTTATTCCCGCGTAGGCTGGAATCCAGGAATTAATAAGAATGTTTCAATCTGGATCTCCACCTTGCCTTACAGAACGTAAGATGTTTTGAATAATGCAAGGAGCAATTGCCAATCGTGGGGATGACGGGTTAAGTTGCCTACTCGCATATATCAAAATTTTTATTGTTGCGGCCCATAGTGCTCCAAAATTAATTGCCATTTCTGTGAACGAGATAACTGCTTAATTTTATATTCGCGCTGGCTGGCGCTACTGCGGCTGTGTCCGCCTTCGAGATAGTTCAGGGAAATAGGGTTTCTACCATAAAAAAATTTTGCGCCTTTTTTGGCATTATGCTTTTTCCAGCGTTGAATCATATCTGTTGTGATACCAGTATAGAGGCGTCCGTCACTAGCCAATAAAATATAAACCTGCCATTGAGTGGCTACTTTTTTATTCACGTTTTTAAATGGTCGATAAGAATGTCTTTAGCTTGATTTATCTGTGCAGCCAAGTAGTCACTTCCTCCGCGATCTGGATGCATTTTTTGTATAAGTTCTTTGTGACGTTTGCTAACTTGTTCTGCATTCTCGATGGTGTCTAAACCTAGAATATCTTTGGCTTCTTGCACGGTCATTTTTCCAGAGAAGACTTTCTCTGCCGATTTTTTGTCAGCATTTTCTTTTTGCGTTTTACTATTTTTCCAATACTTGAAAAGAGGTAGTAAACGGGTGCCTGTGAAAAATAGTCGTTGTATTATAGGTAGAAGCGCTGCGACTCCGCCCACAACCCAATATACTCTTCCGGTAACGGCCAGAAAAATCATTACAATCGCGGTGGTGTATAACGCGTATTTGATCATTAGTTTGGAGCGCTTATCTGGTGGCTGTTGGCGTACTTGTTTTATTGAATAAAATAGGCCAATAATCGCTGCAATAAGTAAAAGTGAATTCAACATGGCTTAATGATCTAAAAAAATTCAAATTGAATATTGAGTGATTCCAAATAGCGTTGTTCTTGTAGTAAATTTCGATAGCTAAGTGGATGTTGATTAAGCCAGCCGTCAGTGAATGTTAATGTAATGGTTTGCTTATTTATATCGACTTTGGGTAGCTCGCTATTATCATCTCTGCGGTGATTGAGAACAATTGCAATACGTAAGCAGGCAAGGAAAACGGATAAGAGTATTTGCGTTTCGGCCGTGAGAATAGCAAGCTGGTCTGGGTGAATTCTACGGCGATGGGAGCCAACATAAAGCGCTAATAATTCTTGCTCAAAGCGACTAAATCCTGCCATGTCACTATTTTTGAGTAAGTAAGCGCCGTGGCGGTGATAACTGGAGTGAGAAATGCTAAAACCAATCTCATGGAGCAGAGCTGCCCAGTGAATAATTTTCCTAACATTCACACTATAAACGAGTGGATTGGGCAGTGAATGAATAAAGTGAGTTAAGGTTTTATCGACACGCAATGCTTGATCTGAGTCAACACTATATTGCTCTAGCATGCGATTAACTGTTTCATCGCGCATATCCTGTGCTGACAAACGCCCCATAGTGTCGTAAATTAAACCTTCTTTTAACGTGGCATCTACCACATGAATTTCTTCTAATTGCAGTTCATCAAAAATAGCCCATAGAATAATAATCCCGGCAGGCAATACACTTAAACGTTGCTCCGATATACCCTCTGTACGATTAAGGCTTCCTTGTTGTTTTAATGAATCTATTAGGATGCTTAAACCACTGCGAGTGATAACGCCAGTGACGATATCAGCGGGCATCAATTCGGCAATGGCGCGCATGCTACCAGAGCTTCCTACACAAATATTCCACCCATGTCGACGATAGCGACGACTAATGACTTCCAGTTCCGAGCAGGTGGCGTAATAGACATCGTCTATCATTTTGGGTGAGAGTGGACTGAGTGCATCACCATTTGTATTGCTAAGAAAATGATCGGTGTAGGTCACGCAGCCAATGCTCAAGCTTTCCATAAAGTGAGCTTTTTGATTGTGGCCGATAATAAATTCTGTACTACCACCGCCAATATCAACAATGAGAGGGTCGCCTTTATCTGCACTGATATCATGAGAAACGCCAAGATAAACCAGGCGAGCTTCTTCATAGCCAGAGATGATATCAATAGAATGGCCAAGGGCTGTTTCCGCTTTGCGAAGGAAAGTCTCAGAGTTATGCGCACTGCGTAGGGCTTTTGTACCCACAGCGCGTATTTGTTCCGCAGGAATATGATGAATACGCTCTTGAAAGCAACTCAGGCAGTGTAGGGCACGGGCTTGGGCTTCTTCGGATAGTGTACCCGCCGGTTTTAAGCCGCGGGCAATTTGTACCATGTCTTTAACCCTGTCTACAGTCTCTAGTACACCATTATTAACTTTTACAATCAGCATATGGAAACTGTTGGAACCCAGGTCAATAGCGGCAAAATAGGGACTATCAGAGAGCGGTTGAGGATTGTTCATATTCTCTAATAATATCGTTAGGGTTGATGATCGCTATGTTAAACGAACTACCCATTATCCTCCAGTGTAAAATATCCGCACTTTTCGTAAATTGTTATCAAAAATATGATAGCCTTGCGAACCATATTAAAGCGTATAGATAGCAAAAGCGTATAGCAAGAGTTGGCAGAGTCCTATGACAAGTACACAACAGCGTGATGTGTTTGGTATTACCGTCCTTAAAAATAGTCACCCTGATATTCGTCGCATTAAGCGAGAAAGTGGTATAGCAACGATTCATGGCAATAAGTTTTGGAATTCTACCAGTCTAATGATTGATTACCTGATGCAAACACCGCCTAAAAAAAATTGGCGTATATTAGAGGTTGGATGCGGCTGGGGAATTAGTGGGATTTATTGCGCCAAAAATTTTAAAGCCAAAGTGACTTCTTTAGATGCAGATGACTCCGTTTTTACCTATTTGCAGCACCACGCTATGTTAAACGGGGTTAATGTTACCACGACAAAAAATCGCTATGAAAAAATTACGGTTGAGATGTTATCTAAGTTTGATATGGTTATTGGTTCTGATATCTGTTTCTGGGACGAAATGACAGCGCTTTTATTCAATTTGGTGAAACGTTCTCATCGAGCGGGTGTCAAACGCGTGGTGATGACGGATCCGGGACGACCGCCTTTTCGTATGATGGCTGAAAAGTGTTTAGAAAAATTCGATGGTATTTACGATAATTGGTCGGTTCCTCATCCTTATAATACATCGGGTTTAGTGTTGGATATTAGTTAGATCGACAAATTAATCCGACTGACCTATTAGATAGAGATTGATTATGTTTTTTAAAACCCTCGCAAAAGAACAGATGCCTGCAGCGGAAAAGGCGCTTAAAGGTAGGGAGGAATCTATATCTATTATTAATGAGCACTATGTACTTAACGCTCCCTTGAAACCACCATACCCGGAAACTAGCGAGAAAATTGTTCTTGGTTTAGGTTGCTTTTGGGGTGCAGAAAAAGCATTTTGGTCTTTGCCGGGCATCATTACTACGGCTGTTGGTTACAGTGCAGGTTACACACCCAATCCCACTTACGAAGAAGTGTGCTCAGGCATGACGGGGCATAATGAAGTTGTTTTGGTGGTATTTGACCCTACTGTTATTACCCTGGAAAAAATATTAGTCACATTTTGGGAATCACACAATCCTACACAAGGTATGCGTCAAGGAAATGATAGAGGCACCCAATATCGTTCAGGTATTTACTTTTATAGTGAACAACAGCAACAAATCGCAGAAAAAATGAAAGATCTATATCAGCAATCTATTCATCAAAAAATGGGTAGTGATGCTCCTCAAATTACGACAGAAATAAAAGCAGCTAGCGATTTTTACTTTGCTGAAGATTATCATCAACAATATCTTGCCAAAAATCCTAATGGTTACTGTGGTTTGGGGGGGATGGGTGTGTCATGTCAATCTACAATATCTGACGGATAAATCTAGCAAATAATGAAAGTTGTTGTGTTTCAGTCATATCGTACTCGCGATGTGGCACCTTGGATCTCAGAATGTTTATCGTCGGTAAAATCATGGGCGACATTTAATAGCTTTGACTATTACTTTTTTGATGATGATTTCTTTAATCTAGCGCCTGATTGGTATCGGGAAAAAGTGAATCACAGTGTGCATTTGGTTTCCGATATTTGTCGAATTAAAAAAGCAAAAGAATTTTTAAGTAGAGAATATGATAAAGCTATCTGGGTAGATGCTGATGTTCTTATTTTTAATCAAAAACTTTTTAGCATCCCTCTAGAAAGAGAGTTGGCTTTTTGTAAAGAACTGTGGGTGCAGCCTTCGGTTGATGGTCGTTTTGCCGGTATTCCAAAAGTAAATAATGCGGTATTAATGCTAAGTAAAGAATCATTGTTTATTGATCTTTACATTAATAAATGTATTGAAATAGTTAGAGAGAAAGAGACGTTTAATCATACTAGTGTTGGCCCTGATTTTTTAACGGAATATAATAAAGAAGATAAAATTGATTTTATCGATTCTGCAGGGCTTTTTAGCCCCGTTATTAGCAAGGCAATTATTGATGGGAGAAGGGCTATTCCTAGGCAATACATACAAGCTTTTGGCTCACCCATCTATGCTTGTAATTTTTGTGCAACATTTCAGGATATTAATTTTTTCGGGATTGTATTATCTTCCGCAGATTTTAGTAAACTCGTTTCGATATTGTTATCTTCTGAAGGTAGGGTTATTAATCAATATCTATCTCTCGACCCTGCAAGTGATAAGCAAACGAAATAATTTGAGCTATAGCAACATATAAACTTTCGGGGATATGATCCCCCAATTCTAGTGTCATCAGTAGCTCTAGTAATGGTTTGTTCTCGCAGAGCGTAATCCCATTCTCTCGAGCAATAGCAATAATTTCTTCGGCTGTAGCACCTTCGCCTTTTGCGGTAATGGTAGGAGCCAGTTCACCATCGTAAAATAGAGCAACGGCTTGTTTTAAATCCTCTTCTATCATGTTTTGATGTCTACCAAATTGTAGTCCAAAGAAAAGTCTTGTTGGGGTGGTTTGCCATGTAAGCAGTTTAGTTCATCGACATGGAGCCCATTCGCCAGTAATTTATCTCTTAAGTAATGTATCGCATTATTGGCTTTTTGGCAGAGTGATGATGACTCTGCCCATAGTGTGGCAGAAACGGAATCGTCGATAATGGTTAGGCGGGTATGTAAAGCCTCATTGTTGGGCAGCTCAAAACTCATAAAGACCTGCCAACACTTCGCTTTTTTATCTTTTGAATAATGTTGTTTTTCGTTTTCTTCATCCTCGTTTTTACTATGATTGTGTGCTTGTTCTTGAATGGTGATTTGTACGGGTAATATTTGCTCATTAAACCGTAAAGGTAGCTCGGTGTGAAATTGCTGAAGCGGAGCGCTACGGTAATCACTTTGGGGTTTGTCTAGTCCAAGTGAACGTAGTTGATTTAATTGTATGCGAGCTTGTGTTTTTTCTATCAGTTGTTTTAGATGTTGTTCTATTAATTTAGGTAGTACATTGAGTAGGGGTGTTGCAGCTGTCATGTTTTGCGTATTCAAAACGGCACTTGGAATGCCCAGTAAACGCATCAATGCCATAGTGGCCGTTTGGTTTGAGTTTTGTTGCACCACGGAATTGGCTGTTGCGGATGTATTTGCGGACATGTTGTTGAGCAAATGAGCAATCACCTTTTCTACATCTTTTGCGGATAGGGGCGTTGAATTATCTCCTTGGGGCCTAATAGATTCTGACTGTGAATTTGAATTAACTGGATTGTTGATCGTGGATTGAATAGAGGTTTGAACAGTAGCTTGATACGTGTTTTTTATGGAGGTTGTCGTTGCGCTTGTATTTGTACTTTGTTGAACAATAAAAGCTTCGATACTCCGAGAAATCCGATTCAACAATGCACCAAGGTCATTGTTAATGATTTGTTTTGAACTGACTTTTGCTTCCAGTTGAATACCTGAATCTGCAATCGCTTGTTTTACGGTAGCCCCTGAGTTGAGAGTATTATTTGTATAACTAAAGTTTGATAGTGCTGTTAGCGCTTGTTGTGTTGATTTTGTCAGCAATACCGTTTGTAGGTTTTCTGGTAGCTGACGCAGTTGTTGAATAAATTGTTGGAGTTGGCTGACGGTTTGTTGCTTGGGCAAAATTTGTTTCATTGTTTCGCTAGCGGCTTGCTGTACTTTCTGAGACGGCGTGCGATCAATCATCAGTTGTTGATCGCGTTGACCAATTAAAATGGATTCGTTTATTTTGAGTGCTTGTGGCGTCACCGTCACGGTTGTTTGTTGCTCCCCGCCGGGCAAATTGAGCGATAGTTTGACAAGAAATAAATTCATTTTTTGGAGTAACAGTGTGTCATCTTTCACTAGGGTCGCGGCATTTGGAGTGGGAGAAGCAGAAGAAGGCGAAGGAGAAATAATCGAAGGGTTCGTTTTTGCAGAGCTAGTCGTATTCGTTTGATTTGCCAAGCTCGTTTGAATAGCGGCTTTCTCCTTTGCGGATAATAATTTGTTTGCGAGTAATGCTTTTACCAGGGAAGGATTAATACTTTGTAATAATGTCTTTTCGGCGTCGCTCAATATCTGGCTGCTTTTAACCTGCGCCTCGATCATTTTCCCTTCAGGCAGTTGTTTGAGTAAGTCGATTAACGATGATAAAGGGGAGTCAGCACCTTTTTGAACACCCACATTGGCCGTGCTGCTATTGGCAGAAGCGGGTGGATTGACGCCTTTATTCGAGGTGATACTGACATTGTTATCAGAATTACCGGGTCTTGATGGAGAAGGCTTCGATGGAAAATCAATCAAGAATATTTTACCTAGTTGCTTTTTTGCTTGAATCTACTGTAAGCATAGCAACAAAGCCCCACAAGTGCGCTGTAAAGCCTTATAATCTGTCGTTTTATACAATATGAGTTAAAACGTGCCTTACCCCTTAACTTACCCCTCATCTTGCCCTTTATTACAATGTCATCAACTCAGCTGTGAGCGCGATGGACGGACGTTGTTCTCTAATCTCGATCTGAGTGTGAATGAAGGCGAAGTTATTCAAATTGAGGGGCCAAATGGCTGTGGTAAAACCACCTTGTTACGGGCGTTAACAGGTTTGTTTAGCGATTACCAAGGCGAGATTACTTGGCGTGGCCAGGCAGTCCTGCGAGTGTTACCTGAATATCGATCGCAGTTATTGTTTATTGGGCACTTGCCTGGAGTTAAAAAGTCATTAACGCCTCGAGAAAATTTATTATTTTTAAGCCATCTACATCAATCTACCACCGTGGCTGCAGTTGATGCGGCTTTGGAAAAAGTTGGGCTCTATGGTTATGAAGAATTGCCAGGCTACCAACTTTCTGCGGGTCAGTTGCGTCGAGTGGCTCTGGCTCGTTTATATTTAAGTTCAGCGCCCCTGTGGATTTTAGATGAACCTTATACTGCTATTGATAAGCAGGGTGTCGCCCATTTAGAGCAACATTTTAGTCAACACGTTGCAGAGGGTGGAAGTGTGATTCTCACGACCCACCAAGCTCCCCATATCCATGGTCTTAAAAAAGTGAATTTGCTGGACTATGTGGGCCCAGCCCAAATGCAGAGAGGAATCTAGCTTGAATCATTCACTGACTCATAGCGCATTTTCTTTGCTAAAGCGTGATTTATTAGGTGCGGTGAGGCAGAGCAGTGATATCCTTAACCCGATTGTGTTTTTTCTTATGGTGGTCACGATGATGCCATTGGGCATTTCACCTGAGTCGAAATCGCTGGCCTTTTTAGCACCGGGTTTGCTTTGGGTGATTGCATTGTTGGCAACCTTACTCTCCCTGGATTCTCTATTTCGCAGTGATTACGAAGATGGTTCCCTGGAGCAGATTATTCTCAGCCCTCATCCCCTTTATTTTATGGTGATTGCGAAAGTATTCGCGCACTGGTTAACCACAGGTTTGCCCTTAACTTTCGTTGCTCCAGTATTAGGCATACTCCTTGCACTGCCTGCCGAGGGTTATTTGCCTTTATGGCTGTCTTTATTGTTAGGAACTGTCACATTGAGTCTTATTGGTGCAATTGGGGCCGCGTTAACGGTATCTTTGCGTAAAGGTGGGTTATTATTATCGCTCATTATCATGCCGTTATATGTGCCAGTGCTTATTTTTGGTGCCAGTGCCGTACGCTTAGCGGTGGATGGCTTTGCTTACAGTAGTCCATTGGCTATTTTGGGTGCATTTTGTGCGTTAGCACTTGTTTTGGCTCCCCTTGCTATTTCTGGAGCGCTCAAAATGAGTGTCGAAGCGTAAGTTAGAGAAAATAGATTGAATAAAGCAATAGAGCTAATGAAGGGGTTCTTGAATTGAATTGGCAATGGTTTCATCGTTTAGGTTCGCCTCGTTGGTTTTACGAAAAAACCAGCCGATGGTCGCCTTGGCTAGGTACATTTGCCCTGATGGTTATCGTCGTCGGTACCGTGTGGGGCTTAGGGTATGCTCCCATCGATAGTAAGCAAGGCAATAGTTACCGTATTATTTACATTCATGTGCCCGCAGCCTTCTTAGCGTTGGCCGGGTATTATGTGATGGCTATTGCTGGTGCGATAGGCATGATCTGGAAGATGAAATTATCTTATATGGTCATGAAAAGTGCGGCTCCTATTGGTGCCGTATTGACGTTTACGGCTTTAGTAACAGGAGCCATTTGGGGTAAACCAACCTGGGGAGCTTGGTGGGTGTGGGATGCACGTATTACTTCCATGTTGATATTATTTTTCTTGTACCTTGGTGTTATAGCGTTACAAGGCGCTTATCAAAGTCGTGATTTGGCCAATAAAGCGAGTGCTATTTTGTCACTTGTTGGTATGATTAATATTCCCATCATTTACAAATCTGTTGATTGGTGGTTTACCTTACATCAACCTGCAACATTGAAGCTGACGGGCGAATCGAGTATTGATCCTTCCATGGCTTATCCCTTACTGACGATGATTCTTGGATTTTATTGTTTGTATGCTTGGTTGCTGATGTTGTGGACGCGTTCAGAAATCCTTGAACAAGAACAGCGAACACAATGGGTTAGGGCACTTTTTGCGGATAATGACAGTCAAGTTAAGGAAGAATCATGACATTTCAATTTGCTACGTTGATGGATTTTTTAACCATGGGGAATCATGGGCCTTATGTATGGGGGAGTTATTTGATTACTTTGATAGCCTTTGTGGTTATTATCATGATTCCCTACTTTCACAAGCGTAGCTTAGGTAAACGTATTAGACGTCAGCAGCGTATAGAAGCATCAGCGAAACAAGCTTCAACGACAACCAAGATAGAAACCGGTGTAAATTAGGCAGTTGTAATGAATCCCATCCGTAAACAGCGTTTATATATTGTTTTATTTATCGTGACTTTTTCGAGCATAGCCGTTTTGCTCATGGTTTACGCTCTACGTGAAAATATCAATTTGTTTTACCCGCCCAGTAAAGTAGCCGCTGGTGAAGCCCCTGTGGGCAGAACCATACGAGCGGGGGGCTGTGTGGTTGCAGGTTCTGTTGTGCGCTCAACACAAAATTTAGACGTCAGTTTTGCTATTACTGACGGCGCAGCCAATATGCGAGTCAATTACAGTGGTATTCTTCCCGATTTATTTGCGGAAGGAGAAGCTGTGGTGGTCAATGGACAGCTAAACGAACAAGGTGAGTTTAATGCGACAGAAGTATTGGCGAAACACGATGAAAATTATATGCCTCCTGAAGTGGCCGAGGCGATGGCTCAGGCGGGAACATCACATCAGGAAAGCTGTGAAATATAGAGCGGAGGCATTAAAAATGATGATATTTCATGCTGTCTCAACTCTGTGAATATTTAACTAGTAAAAAATTAGGTTTTTTATGATTCCAGAACTCGGCCATATTGCGCTGATTATTTCTCTTTGTCTTTACATTCTACTTTCTGTTGTTCCGCTATACGGCACCTATATCAATAATCCACGTTTGATGTCTGCTAGTCGCTCGCTGGCTACGGGCGGATTCGTATTTCTTTTAGCGAGTTTTTTATTCCTGAGCTGGTCATTTTTGCAGGATGATTTTAGTGTTAAGTACGTTGCCAGTAACTCGAACACCTTGCTCCCTGATCACTATAAAATCAGTGCAGTCTGGGGTGGTCATGAAGGCTCTTTATTATTGTGGGCATTGATCTTGGCTGGCTGGGCTTTTTCTGTGAGCGTCTTCAGTCGTCAGTTGCCATTGGATATGGTGGCGCTGGTGTTATCGGTGATGGGTATGATTGCCGTAGGCTTTTTGCTGTTTATGTTACTGACCTCTAATCCTTTTGATCGTTTGCTTCCCCTTGCGCCGACCGAAGGTGGTGACCTTAATCCCTTGTTGCAAGACCCCGGTTTGATTATTCACCCACCAATGTTGTACATGGGGTATGTGGGTTTTTCGGTTGCGTTCGCTTTTGCTATTGCGGCCTTGATATCAGGGCGTTTAGATAGCGCCTGGGCGCGTTGGTCGCGCCCTTGGACAACGGTGGCTTGGGCATTTTTAACGATTGGGATCGCTTTAGGTAGTTGGTGGGCTTATTATGAATTAGGTTGGGGTGGTTGGTGGTTTTGGGACCCCGTTGAAAATGCTTCTTTCATGCCTTGGTTGGTGGGTACTGCTCTGATTCATTCCTTAGCTGTTACTGAAAAGCGGGGCGTATTTAAAAGCTGGACGATTCTTCTTGCTATTTTTGCGTTTGCGCTCAGTTTGCTTGGAACGTTTTTGGTTCGTTCTGGTGTGTTAACTTCCGTGCATGCTTTTGCGAATGATCCTGAACGAGGCATTTTTATACTAGGCTTTTTGTTGACTGTAGTTGGCGGTTCATTAACACTTTATGCACTGCGCGCCCCCGTTGTAAAAAGTGTTGCCAGTTTTGATTGGTTTTCCCGGGAAATGTTTTTACTGATCAATAATATTTTGTTGGTTGTGATTATGTTAACGGTATTAATTGGTACCTTGTATCCACTGTTTGCGGACGCATTGGGATTGGGAAAAATTTCGGTAGGACCTCCTTATTTTAATTTCTTCTTTGTGCCATTTATGGCGATACTCAGTTTATTTATGGCGGTGGGCAGCTTGTCGTTATGGAAAAAAACCTCCTTTTTTCATTTATTAAAATTAATGGTTAAACCCTATATTTTAAGCACAATAGTGGCTGTTGTTTTTCCGCTTATTTATGGTGAGAGTTATAAAATATCTGCTGTAATTACAGTATTTGTAGCCGCGTGGATTATTTTCGTTACCCTAGAAGATATGTTATATAAAACCCGCCATGCTAAAAGTCGTATGCAAGGTTTACGTAAACTCTCCCTGAGCTATTGGGGCATGGTGCTGGCACATACGGGTATTGCCGTCAGTATTTTAGGTGCTTGTTTAAATACAATCTACAGTGATCAGAGAGATTTAAGAATGGAAACTGGTGAGCGCTTGACATTGGGGCGCTACACCTATCATTTCGTAGCAGTAAACGAAGTGCGCGGCCCTAATTATCTTGCGCAGCAAGGGCATATAGAAATATTTTCGGGCGACAAAAAAATCAATGAGCTAAAACCTGAAAAACGCCGTTACGTTTCTACTAATGATGTGATGACAGAAGCCGCTATTGATTCAGGCTTTTTAGGGGATTTATATATTGCGATGGGAGAGCCTTTGGCGGCGGGTGAAAATGGCCAAGTGGCATGGGCGATACGCATCCACGATAAACCTTTTGTTAACTGGATTTGGTTTGGTGCTTTAATGATGGCTTTAGGTGGTTTTGTTGCGATCAGTGATAAACGTTACCGTTTAAGAAAAAAATCGACTAGTTCTCATCCGCAAGCGGTTAGTACCGTATCTGATGAAATTGCGGCTAGTAGCTAGGCCTAGGAAATTTTTATGCAACGTTTAAAACTATTTATTCCACTCTTGTTGTTAATTGTTTTGACCCCTTTCTTATATTGGGCTTTAAGGTCTGGTTATGACCCTACTTATTTGCCATCAACTTTTATCGGTAAATCCTTTCCAGAATTTTCTTTACCCACCTTGCAAAATGAGGCGCAAGCAACCACCAGAGCTGATTTATTAGGTGAAATGACCTTAGTTAATATATGGGCAACTTGGTGTGTGACTTGTCGGGTTGAACACCCTTACTTAAATAAGTTAAAAGGAGAAGGTGTGCGTATTGTAGGCATTAATTACAAAGACGACAGTGAAGCCGCTAAACAATGGTTGCGAGAGTTAGGCAACCCTTACCAGTGGAATATTGTGGATAAGGATGGACGTCTTGGTGTTGATCTTGGCGTGACCGGCGCCCCTGAGACATTTTTACTAGACAAAGAAGGTGTGATTCAGTTTAGGCATTTAGGTGTTGTTGATCAACGCGTTTGGACAGAAAAATTTTTACCGCTTATCAACACTTTATAAGTTAACGCAGAACTAAAGAGGAATAATAATAATGAGAGGAGCAGGCGGTATTGGTCTCTTTTTTCCCTCGTTCCCATGCTCTGCGTGGGAATGCATATCTGACTATCAGTTTGCGCGATCTAAAAGTACTGAGCTAAGGTCTGCATTCCCACGCAGAGCATGGGAACGAGTGGAGTTGATACGTTTATGAATTGGTTTACTATCGCTTAACAGTTCTAGCTTTTATGAGGGCTTATTTCTATGAATGTATCCGAAGCGTTAAAAATTCGAAAATCAGTTAGAGCCTTTACTCAACAAAGTGTTAGTGAAGAGGATATTCGTTCAATATTAGATGTTGCTCGTTGTGCTCCTTCGGGAGTTAACACACAGCCTTGGCAAGTGGCTGTTATTAGCGGTGAAGCAAAAAAAAGACTAGAAACCCGTTTGGAAACTGCGTTTCGAGAGGGACTACCCTCTGCCGAGGAATATCAGTATTACCCAGCCGAATGGCATGAGCCTTATAAAAGTCGCCGAAAAGCCTGTGGTTTGCAGTTGTATTCGGCGGTGGGCATTCATAAGGAGGATACGAAACGTCGACAAGAGCAGTGGGCTGCCAATTATCGTTGTTTTGGTGCGCCGGTGATGATGTTGTTTTTAATGGATGCCGTAATGGAAACAGGCTCGTATATGGACTATGGCATGTTTATTCAGTCGGTTATGTTAGCTGCCGTTGAAAAAGGTTTGGCGACTTGTCCTCAGGCAGCACTTGCTCAGTACCCACAAATTGTACGCGATGAGCTAGGGTATAATGACGGCATTACCGTTGTTTGCGGAATTGCACTGGGCTATGAAGATATTAGCGCGGCTATCAATCAATATCGAACACCACGAGAAGATGTTGACAGCTTCACCCGTTTTTTTTCTTGAATTGTTCTTTTCTTTTTTCTTTTTCGGCTTTTTTAGTCGCGATGATGGTTTCTACTTCCGCCATTTCTTTGCGCATCATATCAGGAGTTTCTAGAGTGAGAGCGCCTAGCAATCCTGCCCGTAAATCATGAATTAAGACTTCTGCTGCTTTGTGCAAATTCACTCTGCCACCGGCCTGCATAGCTCCACGTTTTTTGCCAATAGCCTCTAAGCATGCTAACTCTGATTCGGGCAACGTTGACAACTGATAGCGTCCTAATAAACGGTTGGGATAAAGCGATAGCAAACTTTCTGCTGCATACATTCCAATATCATCAAATTCAATGGCAGTATTCTTGATGGATCCAATAATGGCTAAACGGTAACCACTGTGTGGGTTTTCAATTTTAGGCCATAGCATTCCGGGAGTGTCGTGTAAGACCACATGGTCATCAAGCGCGATTTTTTGCTGTCGTTTAGTGACCGCAGGCTCATCTCCAACCTTGGCGATAGGCTTTCCTGCAAGAGCATTGATCAGTGTTGATTTACCCACGTTAGGTATTCCAACGATCATGGCATTAATCGATTTAAAGTGGCTTGTAGTGACTTTTTCAGGTGCCAATTTCACGCATAAATCCGTAATGGATTTAAGTTTACCCCGCTCATCTTTGTTATAAGCTAACGTTCGGATATTGCTCTGTTGTTCAAGAAAAGTTTGCCACTCAAGTGTCTTAATCGGGTCGGCTAAATCCGTTTTATTGAGAATGACAATGGTGGGCTTAGAATGGCGCCAGTGACTGATTACAGGGTTTTGGCTGCTGAATGGCAGGCGGGCATCAACGACTTCTATAAGTACATCAATAGTATCCAAACGTTGTGTGATTTCTTTGCGGGCTTTATGCATGTGCCCTGGATACCAATTAATACTCACGTTAATGTCCGTAACAGAAAATTTCTCAAGAGCTAATTGTAAGGTGGTACAAGCAAAGAAGGAAGAGAATGGTGGGGCAGAATTGAAAAATGGAATGGGAAAGGGCGACAAAATGCCGCCCTAAGGTGATGAGTAACCTAGCTGGCTACGGCATCAAAACTGTCGTCTACTTCAGGTCGACGAGTATTGCGACGGGAATGTAGTTGCTCAGCGTATGACTTTAACTTGCGCTCAGCAACATTAAAGGCATCTCGAACAGCAATGTGAATGGACGCATCATCTTGGCTGACGGTAATAGGACTACCTTTAACCTCAATCTCAATAGTTGCTCGGAACTCCTTGCCCTTGTGCTTGTGGTTATGGGGCGATTCAATGACAACGCGACTGTGCTGGATGTCGCTCGAATAGCGTGCAAGCTTCTGCAGGCGCTTATCGATAATCGCATTTAATGCCTGAGAGGGATCCATATCCCGGTAGGTAATCTGATTAGCCATTGTCATAGAGTAATCCTCCTAAGATTATTGATGATGGTTAATACAAACGAATTCTCTTTCCGCTAAAGAATGTTGAACAAACCGCTTTATCATTAAAGAGAAATCAAGAAGGGAAGTGCAACTAAAGTGCAGGAAGTTGAATTCTTTAGGTGAATTCAATTGAAAGCAGGCAAGAAATAAGAGCATTACTTTTCTTTTGATCATGTACTTACTATCTGCTCCTTTTCGATGAATTTCAACTATTTTTTAATGGCATGAATTACGCATATAACAGCGTAGTAGATGAACTAAAAGAGCTTGTTTTTTATTCTTTATTTTTATTAACTTATTGAAATTAATGGTTTTTTAATGATCTTTTCAGCCCTGAGTGTTTCTATCTTTAATAAAATTACAGTACCAAAAAGAATTTCTTTATCACATTAAATTCTATTAAAAATTTAAAAGTATTCCCTTGAAAAAAACGTGAAAAACACTACTTAAGTACCGTACCTGCTTCATCCTTAGCGGATATATAAGAGGTACAGAGTGCTTGGTTTATAACAGGCAAGATTACTAACTTATTGCTTTTTTAAAGAGGATATTGTTATGCGTACAATTGATTTTTCCCCCCTTTACCGTTCTGCCATTGGTTTTGATCGTATGGCAAGTTTATTGGATGCAGTTACACAAACTGAGTCCAAGCAACCTAGTTATCCACCCTATAATATTGAGTTAACTGGTGATGATACTTACAGAATTACGATGGCCGTTGCCGGTTTTGCTGAAAAGGATCTAGATATTCAACTGGAGCAAAATAAGCTAACTGTTGCTGGTAAAAAAGATCAGAGCACTGAACCTAAAGAATATCTGCATCAAGGTATTGCAGAGCGTAGTTTTGAGCGCCGTTTTCAATTGGCAGACCATGTTCGTGTAGAAAATGCGCAACTGGAAAATGGTTTATTACATATTGATTTGCGACGAGAAATTCCAGAGGCGATGAAGCCCCAGAAGATTGAAATCGGTAGTAGTAAATACATTGATCAAAAGTAAAAATGGCCAACTATGCATCTTAATAAAAAAGCCGAGCAAGCTCGGCTTTTTTATTTATAAGTATAAGGTTTTTATGAAAAGATGATTTGACACCTCCTTATTCGAGTCTTTCAATGTGTCGACAGGTGAATAAGAATAAGTCTTTAGTGGTATCCGAGTTTTAAAATGTTTTGTGAAAAGGAAATAAAAAACTTTATCGATTGTATTTATAATGCTTCGGATAAGCCCGAGAAAATATTAGGGAAGCCTATTAATACGATAAAAGCACATTAATCGTAAACGTAACTTTTTAGTAGAGAGAATCTTAAAATTAAGTCAAACAATACTTACTTGAAAATTTTCTCCACCATTTTTAGATGCCGTCCTTCTTTAAAATTACTCTTATTCGTAGATAATATCAGTATTAAATAGCTTTGCCCTCACAGTGGCCCTATATTCCCGAGGCGTCACTGAGAATTCACGTCGAAATAATTTGTTGAAATAACTGGGGTCACTATAGCCTACACGGTCAGCAATATCTCCAATAGATAAATTACTGGATTGCAGTAAATCTTGGGCGCTTTTTAATCGAAAATCGTGGAGATATTGTAAAGGTGTTTTGCCAATAGCTTGCTTGAAACGGCGGGAAAAGTTGCGTGTGCTCATGCCTACTTGTTGCGCCATTTCAGTTGTGCTCAACGTTTTGGCCATATTATTTTGTAACCACAATTGTGCTTGTAATACATCTTCATCAGGGTGGTTAGTGTTGTGTTCCTCAAAATAGCTCACGGTTTCGTATGCTCGTCGAACTTCGTGTGAAAAGTGTCTTTGTATGTGTTGTGCTACGGATGAGTTGATAAAGCGCTGGATAAAATGAATGGTTAAATCTGCCAGTGAATTAATGCTGGCAGCACAATATAGTGTTCCCGCTTGCGTAATAAAATATTGGCGTTTAAGTTGCACCAGCGGGTAGTTTTTTTGGAAAGTATCAAAATAATACCAATGAGTCGTTGCTGGTTTATTATCGAGCAAAGCGGCTTCGGCCATAAAGCAACACCCTGTTCCCACTCCGCAAATGATTGAACCCTGTTCGAATTGTTGTTGCAGCCACTTGAGTAATTCATGCTCTTTACTGACGATGGGTTTGGGGTTACGCCATAGCGCTGGTAAATAAACGATATCGACTTTCTTTACATCACTGATTACTTTTTGAGGGAATAGGGGAATCCCACTGTGGCCATAGATTGGTTTCTCTGAAGATGCTACGGTGATTAGTTCTAAATGATGATGTTTGTTTGCCCCTTGTTTCTTTGCCGCCTGGTTTGCTGCTGCGAGCATATCTGCAGGCCAAGTGGTGCTTGTAGATATCATGTGATCCGTTAATACAAAGGCAATTCTTACTGTTGGAATACTGTGCGTTATCGGTTTGTTGATAGCTAAAGTCTCTTTAATGATGGTGTTTAGTGCTTGGAACAACTTGTCTTAAACATTTTATTATTTGTCTTTTTTGTCTTATTTTCAATCTTTGAATCGTCATAAACTATTTATTTATTACTTTTAGTAGTTTTCTGTATCAATAAGGTTTAGTAGATAATGACTCGCTTACCCGTAATCGTTGGTTTTGGTGGTTTTAATGCCGCAGGCAGAAGTTCTTTTCACCAGGCTTATCAGCGTACGGTTTTAGATAGCCTCAATGAATCCAAGCGGCAAGAAACATTGGCTGGGCTAGCAGTGATGATGAAGCGAATCAGGCCAGAAGAACTGTCCATGTTTACTCCTGCTGATATAGAGCGGCGTTATGGACAAGATATACGAGAGAATACCCTGATTCGACGTATCGGAAGTGAATATTTTGATATTGATAATATTCCCACTCAACAGAAAGTATCTCTTGGTCAAACCCAAGAGCAATCGTTGACCTTTCTTTTAGCCAAACGCAATTTGCCAGAACCGATTCCAGAGGATTGGATTATTAAAGAATCGGTAGGCAATAAGGTACTTGTCCATATTACTGGCAATACACAAATAACGATTGATTCTCGCTATGCTTCCCCGGTGCAGTCTGCTGGTCAGCTTCCACAAGGCTTTGATCCGGCGGAACTATATGCATCTCATTTCCACCCTAGGGGCTTACAATTAGCCATTGTCGGCGCCTCTGATGCTATCAATTCAGTCGGAGTGGATTGGTCCAAGATCCAGCAAACGGTTTCCCCTGATCAGATAGGTGCTTATTCATCAAGCGTGATGAGTCAGTTAGATGGCCATGGTTTGGGGGGGCTATTGCAGTCACGTCTCAGAGGTGGACGAGTATCTACCAAGCAGCTTGCTTTGGGCTTGGGATCAATGACAGCTGATTTTGTTAATGCTTATGTGCTTGGCAATATAGGCTCTACAGCAAGTATTGCCGGTGCTTGTGCCAGTTTTCTCTATAACTTGCGTGCTGGTATCGATGATATTCGTTCAGGTCGACGCAGGGTCGTCTTGGTTGGGGGGAGCGAGGCGCCTATTTTACCAGAGGTAATTGATGGTTACTGCACAATGGGCGCTTTGGCAACCACCGACAAGCTAGAAAAGCTTGATGGAAGCGGTACGGATTTACGTCGATCTAGCCGACCATTTGGTGAAAACTGTGGCTTTGTTATTTCTGAATCGACACAGCATGTCGTGTTGATGGATGATGAGTTGGCTCTTGAATTAGGTGCAGATATTCATGGCGCAATCAACGATGTATTTATCAATGGCGATGGTTTTAAAAAATCGATATCGGCTCCTGGCCCTGGCAATTATTTAACCATGGCTAAAGCTGTGGCCGCCGGTCGCGCGCTCTTAGGGGATGAGGCTGTGCGGGGGCGTAGTTTTGTGCAAGCACATGGTTCTAGTACACCTCAAAATAGAACGACTGAAGCTGATATCTTAAACAAGGTGGCTAAGGCATTTGGCATCGAATCCTGGCCAGTGACAGCCGTTAAAGCCTATGTTGGACATTCCCTTGCGCCGGCAAGTGGTGATCAGTTAATGAATACCTTAGGCGTATTCTCACAGGGTATTCTTCCAGGAATTAAAACAATTGACCGTATTGCTGATGATGTTGATCAAACGCATTTAGCCTTTGCATTGCAGGATAGAGCATTTGATAGTGCCATGGATATGGCATTTTTGAATTCCAAAGGCTTTGGGGGTAATAACGCTACCGCTTGTATTCTATCTCCGGTCATTGCCAAAAAAATGATGACCAAGCGTTATGGCAAGCAAGCGATGGCGAGTTATCAGTTCCGTTGCGAGCAAGCTCAGGAGCAGGCGGAAAATTATCATCAACAATTTCTCAAAGGTAATTATCAAGTTAGCTACCGGTTTGGCGAAAATATGTTGGACGAGAGCGACATTGAGATTACTAAAGATAAAATTAAAGTTAAGACCTATAGCCAAGTCATTGACTTAGCAGAAGAAAACCTTTACAAAGATATGCTGTAAATATGTAAAAACGCGTGCCACACAATCCTGATAACAATAACTAGATTTTGTGTTCACATTTTCTCTAACAATAAACAGCAAACTTTGTGATCAATGACTGATGAAATAACTGAAGATGTCGCTATTAGGTTGCAGCAACTCCGACAGATGTATGGGTTGTCTCAACGTGAATTAGCGAAGCGTGCCGGTGTTACTAACAGTAGCGTTTCTATGATTGAGCAAGGACGTGTTAGTCCATCAATAAGTTCAATGGAGAAGTTGCTTCAAGGCATACCAATGACTTTGAAAGATTTCTTCAATTTCAATCCTGATAGCCAAAGCCGTAGTTTTTATCGTAGCTTTGAGATTTTTGAAAGCAGCGAGGGCGGCATTGATTCCTACCATTTGGGCAAAGACAAAGCTCGAGAGGGTAGAGATCTAATATATAAAGTATTCAACCCCGGCAGCGATACTGGGACATCAATGTTAATAGCCAAGGATGATAGTAGTGGCTTTGTAGTACAGGGCTTCTTGGAGATCACTATTAATAATCAGTGCCAGGTGTTGGAAGCAGGCGATGGTTTTTTCGTCGACAGTATGTATCCTTACCGAATACGAAACCGCTCCTCAGAAAAAGCCATTGTCGTTATGAGTCATCACTCTAACAGCTAGCTCAACCTAGATATCGTTAACGTTTCTATTTTATTCCTGCCCCTTATCAACAGGGGCATTCATTTATTTCAGATTCTATAAAAAACGAGCGCTCGCTCTAAAACGGTGTTATCATCGCTTCGTATTCAAACTGCTCCAAATCTATAAGATGAGGTTGGTATGCTTTATGAAGGCAAAAATCTATCAGTAACCCTCCACGATAATAACTGTGCTGAGCTTTGCTTTGATGCTGCAGATAGCACAGTCAATATTTTCAATAGCCTTACGGTGCGTGAACTCACTGAGGCACTGGCTGTGCTTGAGGCGACAAAACAAATTAAAGGTTTGCTTATTACCAGCGCCAAAGAAGGATTTATTGCTGGCGCAGACATCAGTGAATTTGCCCCACGTTTTACCAAAGGTAAAGAGAATATTGCGGATATTTTGGATGGAACCAATGCCAATTTTAACCGCTTAGAAGACCTGCCTTTTCCCACGGTTGTAGCGATTAACGGTTTTGCCCTTGGGGGAGGCTGCGAGTTATGTTTGTCCTGTGATTACCGGATTGGATCGACTCAAGCACGTATTGGTTTGCCAGAAACACGGTTGGGGATCATTCCTGGTTGGGGCGGCACCTTACGTTTGCCACGTATTGCTGGTATAGAAACGGCCGTGGAATGGATTGCAGGTGGTAAAGATAATCCTGCTGATATTGCACTTACAGCAGGAGTGCTAGATGCTGTCGTAGAGGCGCAGCTGCTAAAGCAAGCCGCGATAAATACTTTGCAGCGTTGTATTGAGGGTAGTTTGGATTACCAGAAACGCCGAGAGCAAAAGCAATCAGCATTGCGTCACAATAAAACAGAATTGACCATGGCAATAACAACCTCCAAAGCTTTTGTTGCAGCTCAGGCGGGAAGGCATTATCCAGCACCATTAGTGGCCATTAATGTTATCGAAAAGGCGGCATCGTGTGGCCGTGAAGAGGCCTTGAAGATAGAAACAGCTGCTTTCATTGAAATGGCACAAACGACAGTAGCGATAGCCTTATCGGGTATATTTCTCAATGATCAATTTTTATCTAAAAAAGCGAAAGCGATAGCAAAATCTGTCGATAAACCTATACAGCGTGCTGCTGTATTGGGAGCGGGTATTATGGGCGGGGGGATTGCTTATCAATCCGCGTACAAAAATATTCCTATTAAAATGAAAGACATTGCTCAAGCCGGTATCGATTTGGGCTTATCCGAAGCGAATAAATTGCTTAATAAGTGTGTCGAGAGAGGCCGTATGAGCCCAGCCAAAATGGGCGAGGTGCTCAATAATATTGAGCCAACCCTCAGCTTTGATGGTTTTGATCGAGTTGATATTGTGGTTGAGGCGGTTGTCGAAAATCCAAAAGTAAAGCAATCGGTGCTAGCCGACGTTGAACAAGTTGTGTCTGAAGACACGATTATAGTTACGAATACCTCAACAATATCCATTGATACGCTAGCCTCAGCGCTGAAACGCCCGCAAAACTTTTGTGGCATGCATTTTTTCAATCCCGTTCATGCAATGCCCTTGGTTGAAGTCATCAAAGGAACAAAGTCTTCTGAGGCTGCAATAGCACGTACGGTTGCTTATGCGAATGCAATGGGGAAAAAAGCGGTCGTGGTGGGCGACTGCCCTGGTTTCCTCGTTAACCGTGTACTTTTCCCTTATTTTGCTGGTTTTGCCATGCTATTGCGTGATGGTGCTGACTTCCAAGAAGTTGATCGGGTCATGGAACGCTGGGGGTGGCCAATGGGCCCTGCTTATTTGTTAGATGTAGTTGGTATTGATACAGGAGTTCACGCCGAAGGTGTTATGGCAGAGGGGTTTCCTTCTCGCATGAGTCGAAATTTTAAATCAGCGATAGATGTTCTCTATGCTGCCGAGCGCTATGGCCAGAAAAATAATCAGGGCTTTTATGACTATACCCCTGATAAAAAAGGTAAGCCAACCAAAGTACCTAGTGACGTGACGTATGAACTCTTAAAACCCCATGTGTCGGATGCTAAACCTTTTTCTGAAGAGGAGATCGTGGCTCGTATGATGATCCCCATGGTGACAGAATTGGCGCGTTGTTTAGAAGAAGGGATAGTTGCGTCCCCGGCTGAAGCGGATATGGCGCTAGTCTATGGTTTAGGCTTTCCTCCATTTAGAGGCGGAGTCTTTCGGTGGCTTGATAGTATTGGTATGGAACAGTTTTGTAATATGGCTAAATCTCATGCTGGTCTTGGAGAGCTTTATCAACCAACGCCAGGAATGTTGCAACGCCTCACTGATAACACGCTCTATTATCCGCTGTTAGAGGAGAAATAAGATGGTTCTCGATTCAAGACAAGCGGTCATCGTTGATTATGCACGAACTCCAATGGGCCGCTCAAAAAATGGTTGTTACCGCCATCGTCGGGCCGATGATATCAGCGCTGATTTAATTAATGGCTTATTGCAGCGTAATACAGGAATTGCGCCTGAAATGATAGACGACATGATATGGGGCTGTGTGATGCAGCGAGGAGAGCAGGCCTTTAATATTGCTCGCAATATTATTTTGCGGGCAGGTTTGCCGCACTCTATACCGGCACAAACAGTTAATCGCTTATGCGGCTCCTCAATGTCGGCTTTGCATACGGCCACGGCGCAAATACAAGCGGGTATAGGCGATGTTTACTTGATTGGCGGTGTGGAGCATATGGGCCATATCGATATGAACAAAGAGATCGAGCCCAACCCTTTGTTAACCTTGTCTGTCGCCAAAGCGGCGGGTTCAATGGGTCTAACGGCAGAATATTTGGCGGTTTTACATAATATTTCACGCGAGTCACAGGATGCTTTTTCTCTACGGTCTCATCAACGTGCAGCTACAGCAAGGGCCTCGGGGAAATTTGATCGTGAAATTATTCCCATACTCGGACATGACAGCGAAGGGGCTCCTGTACTTGTTACCGAAGATGAAACAATTCGCCCTGATACAACCTTGGAAGCCTTGTCCTCTTTGCGACCAGTATTTAACCCTAAAGGGGGAACGATAACTGCGGGTAGTTCATCCCAGGTCACAGATGGTGCTAGTAGTATGCTGGTTTTATCTGCTGAAAAAGCAAAGAGTTTGGGCTTACAGCCTATTGCGCGAGTACATGCCGTTGGTTTAGCGGGGGTAGACCCTTCTGTAATGGGGATAGGTCCAGTTCCCGCCTGTGATATTGCCTTAAAAAAAGCAGGAATGTCCCTACAGGATATTCAAGCGATAGAGTTAAACGAAGCTTTTGCTGCACAATCGTTAGCGGTATTAAAATCTATGAACTTGCTCGACAGTATGGATGATATTGTCAATGTTTATGGGGGTGCTATTGCCTTAGGGCATCCTTTTGGCTGTTCCGGTGCTCGTATCACAGGGACATTATTCAGTGTTATGCAAGACAGAGATTTGCAGTGGGGCATGTCAACTATGTGCATTGGTTTGGGGCAGGGTATTACTACTATTTTGGAGCGATTGTAATGGCGGCTCTAAATTAGAGCTGCCTATGTGTTTAAAAAGCCTGTAAAAATATGCTTATAGGCGTATTAGAATGGCGTTAACTAAATAGCAGAAGCGGCTCTCGCTGCCTGATCGTAATGACCCGAGAGTCCTCGAAGAATACTTGCCAGTTCACGAAATTGTTGGTTTTCGGCTTCGTCACCAGTAAATCCTGTCATCAAACAGGTTTCACGCACGGTGCGATAACGGCCACATAAGTCACTTCCCTCAGAGGTAAGTGAAAACAGCACCTCCTTACCTTGTTTTTTGTTTTTTACCAGTTTAGCTGCCATAAGTTTCTTCAGTGAATAAGAAACGATATGGGTATCTTCAATATTTAACACAAAGCAAATATCAGCGAGTTTTTTATCTCTCAAGCGGTGATTCAAGTGGTGTAACACCAAAATATCTGTGGGGGTAAGGTCATTATAGCCTGCGGCAGACATGCAACGAACCAGCCAGCGGTTAAAAGCGTGCCAAGAAATAATCATCCCATATTCGAATTCAGACAATTCCGCGCTTTTCTCTGATATTAATTGGTCTGAAGAAACAATCGAAGGATAGCCGCTTTTTTCTTTTCTATTCAATGGGTTAGCTTTTTTTGGTGTCACTTAAACCTCTTTTTAACGATAATTTATTGACAAAATGTCATCTTTTTATTAACTTCTGCCTCGGCTAATACTCAATCAGACACTATATTTTCTGAGTTGGCAAGAGCAAGCGGATTATCTTTGGAAAGAATAATTTATTGTTCTATTATAAAACTATAAAATTTTTTAGCATCACTAACGTCCATCAACACATGAGGTAATACCTAAATGAAACTCAATACACCACTTAAATTCACTGTTAATGCTGCTACGGCCATTGTTATTGGTTTAGGTTGCAGTCTCAACCTATATGCGGAAACAAAATGGAATATGCCTACGCCTTATGCGGACGGTGTGCATCACACTAAAAATGTGCGTCAGTTTGCCGAGGATGTTGAAAAAGCAACAGAGGGAGAAATAAAAATTGTTGTACATTCAGGTGCCTCTTTACTGAAGCATTCAGAGATCTATCGGGCTGTTCGCAGTAGTACCTCGCCTATCGGCGAAATGTTTATGGGCTTAAAGGGAAATGATGATCCCATATTCAAAGCAGACAATATTCCATTCTTAGCCAGCGATTTTGAATCTGCTAAGAAGTTGTGGGATGCCAGCCGCCCTTATGTTGAGAAAAGTCTAGCTAAAGATGGCGTGCAATTATTGTTTGCGGTGCCTTGGCCTCCACAAGGTCTCTACACAAAAGAAGCGATTAATACCGTAGCGGATATGAAAGGCAAACGCTTGCGCTCGTATAGTCCAACATTATCACGTCTTGGGGTTTTATTAGCATCTGAACCAACAACAGTAGCAACACCAGAAATTCCGCAAGCATTTAGTACAGGGATTATTGATGCGATGATTACATCGCCAAGTACTGGGGTGAGTAGCCAAGCTTGGGATTTTGTTTCTTACTATACTGATGTGCAAGCATGGATCCCTAAAAATATGGTTATCGTTAATGCAAAAGAATTTAAACGTTTACCTAAAAAGACACAAGAAGCGATCTTAGCCAGTGCGAAAGAAGCGGACGCTCGCGGTTGGGAAATGGCTGTTAAAGAAACCCAAGAAAAAACAGCTGCCCTGAAAGAAAATGGAATGAATGTGTCTGAGCCTTCAGCTGAGCTTAAATCAGGTTTAGAAGATATTGGGAAAGTGATGGGCAAAGAGTGGGCAGAGGAAGCGGGAGAGGCTGGCAAAGCTGTTCTCGGTGCAATGTAATCCTTCTTTGTGAAAACTCAATTAATAGCGAGTATATGCTCGCTATTAATGTATATTAAAGTGGTATCTGTATGCGCAAGTATTTAGAGCGTCTCTATTATTTTTCAGCGGTTATTGCCGGTTTTTGTTTAGTTGCAATGACGCTGCTGATACTTTCTCAAATTGTAGGCCGTTGGTTCGGTATTATTATCCCATCTACTGAAGATTTTTCTGGTTTTTTAGTCGCTAATGCTTTTTCTTTAGGTTTGGCTTATAGCTTTAAAAAAGGAGCACTTATTCGTGTAACTTTATTGACAAGCCACTTGATAGGAAAGAAGCGATTTTTCGCTGAGTTATTCACCATGCTGGTGATGCTGATGTTAGCTTCATTCATTGTTTATTATTTCGGTTTTATCGTTGTTGAATCCTATGAGTTTGAAGAAGTTACACAAGGGTATATATCCATTCCATTATGGTTGCCTCAAGTTCCAGTTTTTATGGGCTTGGTTATTTTCTTTATTGCAATTTTAGACGACATGTTATCACTTCTTTTTTCAGGTAATCCGAGTTATTTGAAAAGTGAAGAAACTGCAATTTCAGGTAATTATGAATAATTATAGAGTAATAATAATTATAAGTTGGTGTCGTTATGTTTGATTTACATTCTTTATCGTTAATTTTAGCGCTTGTGCTCTTTGGTTTCTTACTCAGTGGTGTATGGGTAGCTGCAACGTTGTTTGTGGTTGGCACGATAGCTTTATATTTAAATGGTGAGTCCTCGATAGGTATTAACCTTGCTACAATTATTTGGTCTCATACAGCGAGTTGGACCTTAGCGGCATTGCCTCTTTTTATCTGGATGGGTGAGATTTTATTTCGTACTCGTTTATCACAGGATTTATTCAGTGGTTTAGTTCCATGGTTAACCTATCTTCCGGGGAGGCTTTTGCACGTTAATATTCTTGGCTGCGGAATATTTGCTGCAGTTTCTGGTTCTTCGGCGGCAACATCGGCGACGATTGGAAAAATGACAATCCCGGAATTAGAAAAAAGAGGATATGACACAGGTATGTCGTTAGGCACTCTAGCTGGGTCGGGCACCTTGGGTTTATTGATTCCGCCTTCAATTATTTTAATTGTCTATGGTGTTTCTGCAGAAGTTTCTATTGCTCGATTATTTTTAGCTGGAGCGCTTCCGGGTATCATGCTTGTTTGTATGTTCATGGGCTACACCATTATATGGTCGCTATTGAACAAAGATAAAGTTCCTGCTGAAAATTATACGGGTAGCTTTCGTCAAAAAATTAAAGACTCTATGGGTTTATTTCCTGTTGTTGGTTTAATTGTTTTTGTTTTGGGATCAATTTATACCGGTGTGGCAACGGCAACTGAAGCAGCTGTTTTTGGTGTGGTTGGCTCCTTGATAATATCAGCATTGAGTGGAATGCTAACAAAAGAAGTCTTCATGGAAAGTTTGCTGGGTGCCATCATGACTTCATGCATGATCATTTTTATTTTGATCGGAGCGGCTTTTTTGTCGTTTGCTATGGCCATACTAGGTATTCCTGCCTCTCTTGCTGAATGGATCAGTAGTTTAGGTCTTTCACCTATATATTTGATTGCAGTGCTCACACTTTTCTTTATTGTGATGGGATGTTTTCTAGACGGTATTTCTGTTGTTGTGCTAACGACTTCGGTAATTTTGCCGATGGTGGTTGCTGCCGGTATTGATCTTATTTGGTTTGGTGTATTTTTAGTGATTGTGGTTGAAATGTCACAAATTACACCGCCGGTTGGTTTCAATTTATTTGTTATTCAAGGCTTAACAGGAAGAAATATTTTGAAAGTTGCCCAATATGCCTTCCCATTTTTTCTTATATTAATTTTAGCTGTTGTTTTTATCACACTCTTTCCTCAAATAGTGACATATCTGCCAACGGCAATGACAAGTAAATAAACTTGGTAGTAATTTGATAGTAACTGGAGAAATTGTTTTGAAATTAAACTGCGACATGGGTGAAAGTTATGGGCCATGGGTGATGGGGCTTGATGCTGAAGTCATGCCCTATATTGATATGGCAAATATAGCCTGTGGCTTTCATGCTTCAGATCCGCAAATTATGGATAAGACCGTTAAACTTGCGGTACAACACAATGTTTCCATTGGTGCTCACCCTGGATATCCTGATTTGTTGGGCTTTGGTCGACGTAATATCCATTTCTCCGATGCAGAAATTACTAATATGGTCCTCTATCAAGTCGGTGCATTGCAAGCAATATGTAAAGCTAATGGAGTAAGAGTTGATTATATAAAACCTCATGGTGCCTTATACAACACAATGATGGTCGATGCGAGAGTGATGAATGCAGTATTCAAGGCTGTAGAACTCATTGGTCCTGATGTTGCTCTAATGTTGATGGCCGATGCTAATCACGAGTTATATAGGGAAAAAGCAGCAGTAAAAAATATTTCTCTATTATTTGAGGCATTTTGTGATAGGGCTTACACCGATAAAGGGACCTTAGCGCCACGTAATGAAAAGGGAGCAGTGTTATCAGATATTGATGCTATTCATCATCAAGTAGAAGAATTGATTCATAAAAAGCAGATTAAAACGGTATCAGGTAATTATATCAATGTAGACGCAGATACGGTTTGTGTTCATGGGGACAATCAGTTTGCTCTCGATGCAGTTAGAAAAATTCGTAAATCCATTGATATGTTATGAATATAACCCGATTGTCTGAAAATACAGTGATCATACTATTTGATCAAATTATTAGCCCAAAAAGTTTTGCAAAAGTTAGAAAGAGTTTTAGCTTAATAGAAGAAAACCTCAATCAATTTATTGTTGATATTATTATCTCTTACGCATCAATTCATATTACCTTTAATATTTCAAAAATTTCTGGTGATCAGTTTATTGCAAAACTTAAACAAGTTTTAGCAAATATTGATATAAATACGGGAGACGATAAAGAAAAATCTATCCAAGAAATTCCTGTCTATTATGGTCCTGAAGTTGCTCTAGATTTAGAACATATTGCCAGTAGAGCTGGCTTATCTACGGATGAGGTTATAGCTATACATAGCGGTGATATTTATGATGTCTACGCTATTGGCTTTGCCCCCGGTTTTGCCTATTTGGGGAATGTCGATAAAAAAATTGCCTGCCCTAGAAAAGAGACGCCAAGGAAAAAAATAGCTAAAGGTAGTCTGGGTATCGCTGATCAGCAGACGGCAATCTACCCCTCTGAATCACCGGGTGGTTGGCAGATTGTTGGTAAAACGCCAATGGCTTTAGTTGATTTTGAAAGTGACAACCTTACGCCGATATCTACCGGTGATAAAGTCAGATTTATACCCATTACCAAAGAGGAATATATCGATTTAGGAGGGGAGATCTAATGTCAATGGAAGTAGTAAATTCTGGATTCTTAGCATTGCTCCAGGATTATGGACGCCATGGCTACCAAAAATTAGGGGTGACGACAGGAGGGCCTCTCGATGAACATGCTTTTTTATGGGCAAATCGCTTACTAGGGAATGAACCTAACGCCACGGTTTTAGAGATTAGCTATGGTGGTTTTTCTGCGAAAATAAAACATGACACGATGATTGCCATCTGTGGTGCCGACCTTTCAGCAAAAATAAACAATATTCTTGTTTCTCCTTGGCAAAGCTATTTTGTTGAAGCAGGCGATACGTTGTCATTTGCAATGCCTAGAGAAGGGATGCGCAGTTATGTTGCAGTTAAGGGTGGTTTTTTAATACCAAAGCATTTGTCCAGTAGTGCAACGGTAGTTCGTGAGAAACTAGGTGGTCTAAGAAAAGATGGCAATAAAATCCAAAATGGCGACATATTAGCTTTTGCCGCGCATGATAAAGAAGTATTCAAACGTGTGCCTGAAAAATTTGTGCCGAGTTATTTGAAGAAAATTAGTTTACGTTTTATACCTAATGTATCGGTAACAGGCGTGAATGATGAAATACTCAATCAATTTACTTCTCAATATTATGAGGTTACACAAAATATTGATCGAATGGGATATCGCTTATCGGGCAAACCTATTGATATTAAGAGCGCAGGAATTATTTCTCAGGGAATATCAATGGGAGCCATACAGCTACCTAAAGACGGTAACCCCATTGTTTTAATGCGCGATAGGCAAACTATAGGGGGCTATCCACTTGTTGGTTGTGTTTCTTACCTTGATCTTGCCCTATTGGCCCAAGCTTCACCTGGTACTAAAGTGTATTTTGTCCCTGCTGATGTGAGTGAACTCGAGCCTGAATATATACTGCATAAGCAATTTTTTAGTGTGCCTTTTTAAGATGAATAAATACCGATGTCGATGAATATTAAAAACTTGGAAGCGTTTTTGGCTATTGTGCAACTTGGTAGCTTTAAAGCGGCCAGTGAAAAGCTACATACTACGCAGCCCGCCATTTCAGCACGAATAGCTAATCTCGAAGCGGAAGTGGGTGCATCTGTATTTGACCGTTCAGATAAGCAAATTCGCTTAACACCCAAGGGGTATAAGTTACTGCCTTATGCGGAAAAAATTATAGCGCTCTTAAAAGAATTAAATTTTGCTGTTGGAGAAAGTGAAACATTTTCTGGAACTGTACGTTTGGGTTCCTCAGAAACGATTGTTCATGTATGGATTTCTGAGTTTATTCATCAGTTACATGAACAGTACCCTAATTTGACGATAGAGCTTACGGTTGATACCTCAATTAACCTTAGAGAACGCCTTATCAAAAGAGAATTAGATATGGCATTTTTAATGGGGCCTCTAGTTAACCCAGATTTGGAAAGCAAGTTCTTGTGTAAATATCCGTTATCTTGGGTAGCCAGTCCGAATTTAATTGATCCTAAACGTAGTCTTAGTTTGGCTGAACTCGCGCAATATCAGATCATTACCTATCCACGTCAAACCCGTCCTTATTCTGAATTGCAGACGATGTTTAATCTAGTTGATTTGCCGATGGTTAAAATTAATGGGCTGAGTTCAATGGCAACCATTATTCGTATGGCTGTTGATGCTATTGGTATTAGTACACTGCCTATAGCAGGTATCAAGAAAGAGTTAAGGGCGGGTGAGCTAGTTAAGCTTAATGCTCAACAACCCCTGGCCGAATTAGAATTTACCGTGATCAATAGACCCGATCCATTGTTGCGTATGATTTCTGGTTTGGCGCAAACTATTGGACAAAATTATTCTTAATTGGAATAAAAATTATCTTTATCATCTTTTTACACTTCATTTTACATATATGAATCAGTAGTATGCTCTCCACTTGGCAATGTTTGTGTGTAAGCGAAAAATAATAATAAAATTAATTGCTTAAAGTTATTCCTGTGTTTTTGTCGTATGTTTTAAATTCCCAGTAAGGGATTTTTCGGTCTCATATATAAATTAAATTTATCAATTTTGATAAATTTAATTAGTTTTACTTACCTTGATTCGCTGGATATGATGTACTCATATTAATGAATAAGGCTAATACCAGTGATGCACTTTTGGTCAGAGCAAACGCTTAAAGATGAACCTTTTTCTCAACAATATAGAAGTGTTGTGGAGCTGAGATTTCAAATTCGCTCGGGTGAATTCCAGCAGCAAACATCAGGGCAAGCCAATGGTTTCGTTCAGGCTAATATCGTTATTCTTCCCAAAAAATGGGCTGAAGATTTTTTAAAATTTTGTGTTAAAAATCCGAAGCCATGTCCTCTAATTACTGTCTCTGAACCCGGCGAATATATCCTTAATGATTTAGGTAAAAATTTAGATATTCGTACAGACGTTCCCGCTTACCTTGTTTTTCGTGATGGTCAAAAGGTAGATGAACTAAAAGATTTAAAAACAATATGGCAAGATGATTTAGTGACTTTTGCTTTAGGTTGTTCTTTTTCATTTGAGTCTGCATTGATTGATGCAGGGTTAAGCTTGCGCCATGTAAAAGCAGGTACCAATGTTCCAATGTACAAAACAAATATCGATACCAACGCAGCGGGTGAATTTTTTGGGAAGGTGGTAGTTTCAATGCGTTCATTTACCGTGCCTGAGGCTATCCAAGCTATTCAAGTAACTTCTCGCTACCGTTCAGCACATGGTGCACCAATCTATTTTGGTGACCCATCGGCGATAGGAATTGATGATTTGAGTTCTCCTGATTTTGGAGACTATGTCGAAGTTAAAGAGAATGAAGTACCCATATTCTGGGCTTGTGGTGTGACGCCACAGCTTGCAATTGAACATGCAAAAATTCCATTTTGTATTACTCACAAGCCTGGATATATGTTGATTACGGATATACTTAATGCCCAGTTATCTTTGTGATGTCGGTAATTTTTCTAGCCTAATTGATTTCGTTTTAAACAAATAACCTATCTGGAGATATTATGAAAATAATCAACAAGAGCATCGCATTAGCATCGACTATTGGTTTAGCCGCAAGTTTTTCTTTATTCGCTGGAACAGAAAAATTACCTGATACAAAAGTAAAATTTATTGGCACATGGGCTAATCTTTCTGTTTATAAAGAGCGTGAATATCCGCTGTGGGCTGAGCGTATCCCAGCGGCTTCTGCTGGAGCAATCAAAACAGAAGTGACTTCATTTACTGATATGGGATTGAAGGGAGGAGAAGTATTTCGTCTAATGGAAAAAGGCGTTGTTCCATTTGGATCGACTGTACTTGGTTATGTTGCTGGGGATGACCCTGAAAATGAGGCCGTAGATCTTGCAGGTTTTAGCAGCGATATAGACACAGCTAAAAAAATAGCAGATGCATACAAGCCTTCTTTAAATGCATTGTATGAGAAAAAATACGGTATTAAATTATTGGCACTTTATCCGTTTCATGCACAAATGATGTACTGCCGTGATGAGATTAAAGGCCTTGACGATTTAAAAGGTAAAAAGATCCGTACTTTTTCAAAGTCACTCTCTGAATTTGCGGAAGCGGTTGGGGCAACAGGTGTAACCATGGCATTCGGTGAAGTTGTCCCTGGTTTGCAGCGTGGCCTTGTGGATTGTGCGATTACTGGCGCATTGTCAGGTAATCTTGCCAAGTGGCACGAAGTGACTAACTATCTATATGAGTTGCCAGTAGGGTGGAGTATGGTAATGCAGGGCGCTAATTTAAATGCTTGGAATAGCATGGATCCTAAAGTACGCAGTTTAATTGAAAAAGAAATTACCGCATGGGAAAACGAAGCGTGGGAGTTGGCTCGAGGTGAAACAGAAGCGGGTATCAAGTGTAATACTGGCGCTGAATGTACGGCAGGAAATAAAGCTGCAATGACATTAGTTAACGTAAGTGATACTGATCGCAAGCGTTTAGATGAAATTATGCGTAGTGTGATTGTGCCCAGGTGGGCAGAGCGTTGTGGTGCCGATTGTGCTGCAGATTGGAACCAATCTGTAGGGAAGTTGGTTGGTATCACAGCAAAGTAAAGTTCATGTGTTGATGCGCATTTAGGCGCTGCTTGCAGCGCCCTTTTTCATGAGGTAAAAACTGTGCTAAATGAATCAAGTTATGTATCTAAATTAACGGACTATTTAGCTCGTATAGGTGGTGGCATGTTGCTGTTATGTGCCTTGCTGATTGTGCTTGAAGTCTTTCTTAGAAAATTTGCGAATTATAGTATCCACGGTATTGATGAATATGCAGGCTATGCATTATCCATTGGTGTAGCAATCTCACTTCCTTATTCATTATTTAAACGTGCCAATATACGAGTTGATGCTTTTTATAATGTTTTGCCAAAAAATTATTCAGCGGTATTAGATTGGCTGGCGATATTATCCCTTGCTATTTTTGCTGTATTCCTTGTGTATGCAAGCTATGATCTATTTTCTTCCTCTTTGCGCTTTGATGCCACATCAAACACCCCCTTAAGTACACCACTGTGGATACCGCAGCTTATTTGGTTTATTGGTTTTGTCGCCTTTATGTTTTGCTGCATTATTGTATTTTGTCTTTCTACTTTTTATTTGTGCAAAGGCGATATGGATAAAATTAAGAGTTTAATTGGTGGTAAAAGCATCGATGAGGAACTTGCAGAAGAAATTGAAAAAAAACAAGAATAAAAATTTCTTAAGATAATAATTATTTTAAAGAGATAAAGTTGTTATGTTATTGGTTGCTATTGTTCTATTACTTGTTCTATTGATGTTATCTATCCCAGTTGCTGCGGTTTTAGGTATATTGGGTTTATCACTAGATTCCATTTACAGTTCATTTCCTTTGTATAAAGCGGCTGGCGATATCTTATGGTCTGCTAGCAACGATTTCATTCTTGTTGCTATCCCGTTATTTATTCTCCTTGGTGAAGTTATGTTGAGGAGTGGTATTGCTGAGCGAATGTATGGCGCTATGAGTCACTGGTTATCTTGGTTGCCGGGGGGATTAATGCATTCAAATATTGGTGCAAGCGCACTGTTTGCCGCTACATCTGGTTCCAGTGTTGCAACAGCGGCGACTATTGGTACTGTTGCTGAGCCACAAATATCCATACATAAATATAATAAACCTCTGTTTTTAGGAACATTGGCGGTGGGTGGTACCTTAGGAATATTAATTCCTCCATCAATTAATATGATTGTTTATGGCGTGCTGACGGATACATCTATCCCTAAATTATACTTGGCAGGTATTGTTCCAGGTTTGTTTTTGGCCGGCTTGTTTATTGTAACGGTTATGTTTGCTTGCCTTTGGAAGCCAGTTTGGGGTGGTACAAAAACCAAAAGTACATGGTCAGAGAAAATTTCTAGTCTGAAACACTTGTTACCCCCATTGTTCATTTTTTCGGTGGTTATTTTTTCTATTTATCTGGGATGGGCAACGGCTACAGAATCAGCAGCATTGGGAGTTTTGTGCGCATTAATTATTTCATTTTTTAATAAGACATTAACATGGTCTGTGTTAATGAACTCACTTGAGGGAACGATGAGAACAACCTCTATGGTAATGTTGATTATACTAGGAGCTTACTTCTTAAACTTTATTCTTGCTGGAATTGGATTGACAGCACGGTTAACTAACTTTATTTCAGGCTTAGGGTTAACCCCCACAGAAACATTATTAGCAATAGTCGCATTTTATATTATATTGGGTTTTTTTATGGAAACCTTAACCTTGATGGTGACAACCATTCCCATTGTTGCCCCAATTATTTTTCAGGCAGGGTATGATCCGGTTTGGTTCGGTATTTTATTGATGTTACTGATCGAAACAGCGTTAATTACTCCTCCTATCGGGCTTAATTTATATGTTATTCAAGGTATTAGGAAGGATGGTGGGCCTCTAAATGATGTTATTGTAGGCTCATTACCATTTGTTTTAGTTTTATTTTTGATGATTTCCTTGGTTATTATTTTTCCAGGTATTGTCATATAAATAATAGTAACTACAATATAAAAGACTACAATATAAAAGACTAATTTTTTATAATTTTTCTTTAGTTTTTAATTGTTGTAAAAAATTATTTGTAATATAGACCAAAAGATGAATAAAAAAAATTAATAGATTTTGGTTTATTTCCGCCTTTTATGTTATGAGACTTTCATCACGTAATAAAAAGGTATAGTGTCAAATAGCGCCAACAGCTTATTTTTTGTGCATTTGATTGCTTTTGTGACCAAGTTGAATGGCTCGGGTTTTTTAAGATTTACTCCTACACAAGAATGACGTTATGAGAAATATCAACATTAAAACAAAAATTTTACTATTAACAATTATCCCATTAATTATTGTTAGTATTGTTATTATTTATATTGCTGTATTACAGGCAAAATCTCTCGGCGATAAAAATATTGAAGGCTTTTCAAATAAAATTTTTGAATTGCGACGAATCGAGCTTAAAAACTATACCGATATTGCTGTATCTGCCATAAAACATATTAGTCTTGATAATTCTATCTCTGACCTTGAGGCACAAGAGAAGGTAAAACAAATCGTTCGTGATATGAGATTTGGCAATGATGGGTATTTTTATGCCTATGATCGTTTTACTACTCTTGCCCATCCGACCGTTCCTAAATTAGAGGGTAGTGATCAAAGTAATTTGACAGATCCGAATGGCGTCAAGATTATACAGGAGCTGTATAAACAAGCTTCTGCGGGTGGTGGTTTTACCAGTTATGTATGGTTAAAGCCCTCAAGAGAGAGGGAAGTTGAAAAAATTGGATACTCTAAAATGTTAGATGGCTGGAATTGGTGGCTTGGAACCG
Organism: Cellvibrionaceae bacterium; assembly: GCA_050298695.1. GTDB lineage: Bacteria > Pseudomonadota > Gammaproteobacteria > Pseudomonadales > Cellvibrionaceae > CANLBN01. The sequence continues at coordinate 6,654 of JBNKUQ010000010.1, read as the reverse complement.
GCCTCTATGTTGATGACCTCGAAGATGCTGTTGCTAACTTACAACAATCAGTCGATGAAAATATCGATAAAACCATGCGCATTATTATTTTGCTCGCTTGCGGTGCCGTTGTTGTGGTTGGTTTAGCTTGTGCGAGGTTGACTTTGTCCGAAGGTCGTTTAGCGGATGAAAAGCTTCAGGAATTATCGCGAAAAAGTGTAGACTCTCAGGAAGCCGAACGCAGCCGCGTTGCCAGAAAACTACAAAGTTCAGTAATTCAAGCACTGACAGTGGCTAGGTCTAAGTTGAGAGAGGTTGCTGAAGAAAGTCAGTTTAGCTCAGGAAAGCCAAAGTCTGATTTTATTATGGCGATTAAATCTTTGCAATATGCGATGAAAGAAGTGCGAGACATATCTGGGGAGTTACGTCCCGAAGTTCTGGATGAGTTAGGTTTAGATGCGGCGATAGGAGAGTTAGTGAAAGCCCAGCAACAGGCTCATAGCCGAGTTGATTTAAGTTACAAGTCTAGCCACGTGAATGATAGGGTGGATTCTGAAATAGAAATTGTTATCTACCGTATTATTCAATCGGCTTTAGCGAATATATATCAACATGCAAATGCATCCAGTGCGACGATCCATTTGAGTATACAGAAGTCAAAAATTTTATTGTCTATACAAGATAATGGTATGGGCTTTGATATAAAAGAAATAATGAAAAAGGGGAATAAGGCGGGTATTGGTTTGATTGATATGCGCGTCAGAGCAGAGTCTCTAGGGGGGCATTTATCGATATTTTCAACCGCAAAAATAGGTACACATATTAAAGTTGAAATACCACGTTAATATCTGTTTCTGGGGGAATGAATAATGATTTCCTCAGAACTTTATCATTCTTACCGGCTTATCACTATCGATGTTTGCCTACTTTTTTTGGGTAAGTTTAATTAACAGTTGAACCTACTATAAGCCTGTGGCAAAATTGCCACCCCTCAGAGATGAGCCGCAACATAAAGCTGTTTTATTCTTTATATAAATCAAGATCTTAGATCGTTTTGGTTAACCTTATGGCTCTTTGAGGCGCTGCTTGCTTGAGTTAGAGCAATAGTAGCAATATGCGGACGTGGTGAAATTGGTAGACACGCCAGATTTAGGTTCTGGTGCCGCAAGGTGTGAGAGTTCGAGTCTCTCCGTCCGCACCATATTTTAGTATTTAATACGATTTACCTGGCTTAAAGCAAAAAAGGTTTTAGCGCTGAATCAATGAATGACAAGCAAGGCGCCTGTTCGTATTTAATCCATTCAGTTTTATTCATCTATTCTTACATATACCGAGGGTTAAGATGCAAGTTTCCGTAGAAACGACTTCTGGCTTAGAGCGCCGTTTAACAATCGCTGTACCAGCAGCTGATGTCGATGATAAGGTCAATGCCAAATTGGCAGAGGTTGCCAAAACTGCCAGAATCAATGGCTTTCGTAAGGGTAAAGTGCCTTTGAAAGTTATTACCCGTCAGTATGGTGATGCGGCACGCCAAGAAGTGGCGAGTGACTTAATTAACTCCTCTTATATGCAGGCGATCCAACAGGAAGATGTTCGCCCAGCAGGGTATCCAAAAATCGAAGTCAATTCTCTTGAAGCAGGTAAAGACCTTGAATATGTCGCTACGATAGAAGTCTATCCTGATGTTGAGTTAGGCAGCTTTGATGGTTACGAGTTAACCCGTCTTAATTCTGAAATTACAGAGTCGGACATTGATAAAGCCATCGACAGCTTACGCGAGCAACAAGCTAGCTTTTCTGAAGTTGATCGCGCTGCTGCCGATGGGGATCAAACCATTATTGATTTTGTAGGCACAAAAGATGGCGAAGAGTTTCAGGGTGGCAAAGGCAATGATTTTAAATTAGTGCTGGGTTCCAATTCGATGATTCCTGGTTTTGAAGCGGGCATTGTTGGTATGAAAGCTGGTGATAGTAAAACCTTATCACTAACATTCCCTGACGATTATCAAGTGGATGATCTCAAAGGTGCAGAGACAGAATTTGCTATTACCCTCAAAAAAGTAGAGGAAAAACAGCTGCCGGAAGTTGATGATGCTTTTATGAAACACTTTGGTAGTGATTCACTTGAGCAGTTTCGTGATGAAATTAAAAAGAATATGCAGCGTGAACTTAAAAGAGCCACTGAAGGTAAGTTAAAAGCTGGCGTTATGGATAAGCTTCTTGAAAACCATCAAATTGAATTACCTAAAGCCTTGATCGAATCTGAAATCGAGGTGTTGCGCGAACAAATGATGCAACAGTTTGGTGGGATGCAGCAAAATAAAAACTTAGATTTAAAATCGTTGTTACCTAATGAAATGTTCACAGAACAGGCAGAGAGAAGGGTATCTCTAGGCTTGATTATTGGCGAAATTGTGAAAAGTTCAGAGCTGAAAGTTGATGCTGAAAGAGTGCGTAAATATATTGAAGAAACTGCTAGCAGTTATGATAAACCGCAAGAGGTGATCGATTATTATTATCAAAATCAACAAATGCTATCAGGTGTTGAATCTGTTGTTTTGGAAGACATGGTTGTAGATTCAATATTAGAAAAAGCTCAGGTTACGGATAAAACAGTTGGTTATGATGAGGCAATTTCTCAATAATCCTAATGCTAAACATACGTTAACGATAACAGTCCAGGCTTGACATAAACTATTCAAATTGTTGAAGTTTTAGCCTTTTCTTGATTAAAGATTGTTCTTTCTTAAAGTGAGGGAACAATCTTTTTGTTTATTTGCCCCAAACACTGGCATACTCCCAAATCAGGAGTTAAGCTAAAGAAAAATAAATAAAAACAGGGCATATATTTCATCTTTTGCCCTTCTTTATTTGTTGTAAAGCTAAGATTTCAACCTACCAAAATTACAGCTGAATTACAGGAATACTATTGCTATGGCAAAATTTGATTTTTATGGTGCTTCTCAATCACCTTTCTCAGCAGGAAATATAACCCCCGATATTATCAACAGTGGCCTTGTACCCATGGTGGTAGAGCAAACATCAAGGGGGGAGCGTTCATACGATATTTATTCTCGTCTGCTCAAAGAAAGAGTTATTTTCCTCGTTGGTCAGGTTGAAGATCATATGGCCAATCTTGTTGTAGCTCAGTTGTTGTTCCTCGAAGCTGAAAATCCAGATAAAGACATTCATTTATACATCAACTCACCTGGTGGATCTGTGACTGCTGGCTTGTCTATCTATGACACCATGCAATTTATCAAGCCCGATGTGAGTACCATGTGTATTGGCCAGGCTTGCAGTATGGGCTCCTTTTTGCTGAATGCTGGCGCAGCGGGTAAGCGCTTCTGCTTGCCTAATGCTCGAACTATGATTCATCAGCCCAGTGGTGGAGCCCAAGGGCAGGCAACTGATATTTCGATTCATGCTGAAGAAATCCTAAAGATTCGTAGCCGTTTGAACGAGATTATGGCTCATCATTCTGGACGTAGTGTAGAGGATATTGCGAGAGATACTGAGCGTGATCGTTTCATGAGCGCAGAGGAATCGAAAAACTATGGTTTGATTGACGATGTCCTGACTCAACGGGTAAGCAACGACGCTTAAGGTAGCTAGGGTTTACTCTCTTTAGTAGCAAAAAGGCTGGTTTCAAGTATAAATCAGTCTTTAGTTTTTCGATGAAAACTAGGCTAGAGCGACTAAAATATTAGTAGTAGGCGCAAAAAATACGGTAAAAACTTGAATTTTTTCGATAAACCGGAGATATTAGGGTTTAATTTAGCGTTTATTCCCCAACTATGTTTAGATAAAACGTGCTTTAGAAATAGCAATAATGGGCTTAAATCTTTGAAATTTAAAAATTTTTGGATAGTTGATCTTATAGAGTTTAAATCTAAACTTAATATAGAGTCAGAGCACAATAATTGGCACTAAAGTGTTAACAGCAGTTATATAAGTAGATAGTAAAAGACAGTAGCAAGGTAGAAACATGGCCGACCACGGTAAAGACGGTAGTGACGACAACGGTAAATTGCTTTATTGCTCATTTTGCGGCAAAAGCCAACATGAAGTACGTAAGCTCATAGCAGGTCCATCAGTATTCATATGCGATGAATGTGTCGATCTCTGTAACGATATCATTCGAGAAGAAATACAAGAGTCAGATGGTTCAGAGAGTAGTTCTGAGAAGCTGCCTACTCCTATAGAAATCACTGGAATTCTTGACCAATACGTTATCGGTCAATCAAGAGCAAAGCGTGTCTTGGCTGTCGCGGTGTATAACCATTATAAGCGTTTGCGATTTGGAGAAAACCGCAGTAAAGACAAAGATGAGGTTGAGCTTGGCAAGAGTAATATTTTGCTGGTAGGGCCCACAGGTAGTGGTAAAACGTTATTGGCTGAAACTTTGGCGCGTCTATTGAACGTACCTTTTACTATTGCCGATGCAACCACACTGACGGAAGCTGGCTATGTCGGTGAAGATGTCGAGAACATTATCCAGAAGCTTTTACAAAAGTGTGATTATGATGTCGAAAAAGCGCAACAGGGCATCGTTTATATTGATGAAATCGATAAAATATCGAGAAAAAGTGACAATCCCTCGATAACTCGTGATGTTTCAGGCGAGGGTGTTCAGCAGGCTTTACTGAAGTTGATTGAAGGCACGGTTGCTTCTGTTCCCCCTCAGGGGGGGCGTAAGCACCCACAGCAAGAATTTTTGCAAGTAGATACCTCAAATATACTCTTTATTTGTGGTGGTGCTTTTGCAGGCTTAGACAAAGTGATACAAAACCGCTCAGAAAAAGGCGGTATTGGCTTTGGTGCAACAGTTAAAAGTAAAACAGACAAGGGCTTGGGTGAGTCTTTGAGAGAGTTAGAATCTGAAGATTTAGTGACTTATGGCTTAATTCCTGAGTTCGTTGGTCGTTTACCGATGATCGCTACCTTGGAAGAATTAGATGAGGAAGCATTGATCCAGATTCTAACGGAGCCTAAAAACTCGCTAACCAAGCAATACACTAAGTTGTTTGATATGGAGGGTGTTGAAATAGACTTCAGGCCAGATGCTTTGCGATCGGTTGCTAAGAAAGCGATGGTGCGTAAAACAGGCGCACGTGGTCTACGTTCTATTATGGAAGCTGTGTTGCTGGAAACAATGTACAAAATTCCCTCTGAGGAGAATGTGGTCAAGGTAATTGTTGATGAAGGTGTCATCAACGCTGAGTCAGAACCATTATTGGTTTACGATAACTCCAATGTTCAACAGAAAGCAGCTCCGGAAGACTAGTCGTCTTAGTATATGTATATTGAGAGGTATAAAAACAGGTTGTTTGTACAAGTGTGCAAATAACCTATTTTAATAAAAGGGCAAATACTCTGGATGAGTTGCTAACTGTACTAATTTTCATCTTGCTATCTCGCCAAATTGTCCCAATTATTCAACATATAACGCTGTGAAGCAGTGGTATTGAAATTAACAGCATTGTTTATCAGAGGCAAAATCGAGTGACCGAAAACGATCCATCTGACCGTCTTGACTTTCCACTTCTGCCGCTACGTGATGTAGTGGTATATCCGCATATGGTAATCCCCCTCTTTGTTGGGCGTGAAAAATCAATCAAAGCACTAGATTCCGCCATGACGACGAATAAGCAAGTTTTGTTGGTTGCTCAACGTGATCCCGGTCAAGATGATCCCGCCAGAGAAGATGTATATCCAGTAGGCACGGTTGCTTCTATCTTGCAGCTACTCAAATTGCCGGATGGTACGGTTAAGGTTCTGGTCGAAGGTGGCTACCGTGCAGAAATATTAGATATTCAGGAAAGAGACAGTTATTTAAATGCAATCGTAGAACCCGTATCGGCGATCGCTATTGCAGAAGAAGAGTCTGAAAAGCTGATAGCGACAGTGCTAGAGCAATTTGAGGAATATGTCACTCTGAGCAAAAAGGTGCCTGCTGAAGTAATGACCTCTTTAACGGGCATAGACGAGCCTGGGCGTTTAGCGGATACTATAGCTGCCCACATGTCCTTACAGTTGGAGCAGAAGCAAGAAATACTTGAAATGCCCAGTGAAAGTGATCGCTTTGAGCATTTACTTGCGTTTATGGCTGCCGAAATTGATCTTCATCAAACTGAGAAGCGAGTTCGTGGTCGCGTTAAAAAGCAAATGGAGAAAAGCCAACGCGAGTACTACCTAAATGAGCAAATGAAAGCTATTCAAAAGGAGTTGGGTGAATTAGGAGAAGAAGTCAATGAAGCAGACCAGTTAGCCAGTAAAATAGCTGATTCTGGTATGCCGAAAGAAGCTCAGGATAAAGCAACTTCTGAACTGAATAAGCTTAAAATGATGTCACCCATGTCGGCGGAAGCTTCCGTTTTGCGAAGCTACATTGATTGGATGGTGAATGTTCCCTGGAAAAAACGTAGCCGAGTTTATAACGATATTGATCGTGCTGAAAAAATCCTTGAAGCGGATCATTATGGTTTAGAGGATGTTAAAGAGCGTATTTTAGAATATTTAGCTGTACAGGCGCGGGTCAAAAAAATGAAAGGCCCAGTGTTGTGTTTGGTTGGACCACCTGGTGTCGGAAAGACCTCCTTGGGCGAGTCCATTGCTCGTGCTACCCATCGCAAATTTGTTCGAATGGCTCTAGGTGGTGTGCGAGATGAAGCTG